>UQXK01000008.1 GCA_900544985.1 uncultured Eubacteriales bacterium | reverse complement strand
TCATTCACAAGAAAATTAACTATATTATTTTGTCCAACTTTTGGGGTTCACATCATTATATGCAGGCTTTTCTTTATATGAGATTTTTATTATTATCCTGATTTTAACGTTTTTTTTGCCTGTTTTTGACTAAAATATTCGAAATTGTTATATAAGCAGAGGAAAAAAGAGCAATATTGACAGTTTATCGAGTTTATGATATCATAAAATGGGTGAATGTAGTTCGCTTTTTTACCATTATGATTCTATCATATATATTCGCCCGTTTTTTCTTGTAATAACTTCACTTGAAAGAAAAATATTATATAAATATAACGATAAAACTTGCAGACGGTCTGTTTATTGTGACATGTTTTGTAAAATACAGGAGGAGTAAAATGACAGTATACAATTGGATATATGCATTGTTTCCGTTTGCGCTGTTTTGCTTCATTGCAGTCATTTTTACAAATAAACGCTTTTCGCCGAAGTTGAATGGCGCCATCTGGGCGATTGTGATAGCGGCGATTTTTGCATTGCATATCTTTGGATTTGTTTTGGATAAGAAATCTCCCTTATTACTTCATCTGATGCCTGTGACGGCATATTTGCCTGTTGTGATCACATTTTTTGTTTTATCGGCAAGCAACTGTATCAGCAAAATTTTTTCGGTCTTGTTCGCCGCATTGTGCTCGGTGTCGGTCAATCTGATTTATTTGACCATTTACAAGATCTTTGTAAGTTGGGGAAAAAGTATTCTTCATGTTGGTCTTTTTGCCTGTGCCGTTGCGGCGGGAATCATCGGATTTATCGTTTTCCGGTTCCTTCGCAAAGTATTTGCACAGAGAGATGTGATCCCTAATAAGTTGTGGTATATCATTCCCGCGTTGCTTTGTCTTTTATTATGCTCTCTTTGGCAGAAGGATTCGTTGATAGACATAGCCGTGAACGTCATGGTACTGTTGTTGGATATCAGTGTATTTTGTGTTATCACGGCATTGATCTCTTCGAACTATCGTCAAAAACAGATCGCAAGCGAAATGGAAATGATAGAAAAACAACTTGAAATCGAACGCGAAGAATACAAAGCGATGCGCCGTACGGTCGAGCTTGGCAGACAATACCGTCATGATATGCGGCACCATTTTTCGGTTATACAGGGAATGCTGAAAGGCGGGAGCAATTCGCAGGTAGAGGAATATTTGGCGGGACTTAACGGGCGATTGGAGAAAACCGAAAAAACAGAATATTGCAAAAACTCAACGATCAATGCATTGTTTTCCGTATATGCTGAAAGGGCAAGAAGCGCCGGAGTCGCGTTTGACACCCATATTTCTTTATCCGAAGAGCCGTTTGTCGACGAAATAGATCTGTGCTCTGTTATTTCCAATGCGGTGGATAATGCCGTTAACGCATGTATGAAAATCAAAAGCGATGAGAAGAAAATCGAGATCGTTACAGAATATACAGAGGAAAGATTATCCGTTACGGTAAAGAACCCGATAGAGTGGGAGGTGCCGCTTGACGAGGAAGGATTCCCCGTTTTTGAGAAAAAAGAGGGGCACGGTTACGGACTTTTGAGCATACAACACATCACGCAGAAATACGGCGGCATGGTGAAGATTCTTGTCGATGACGGCGTGTTTAATTTGGTTGCGGTTATGTTCCGTAAAACATTGGGAGGGAATAATAAAAAAGACGACAAATCTCATGTTGTACTGCGTTCGGCAGCGGGCGGCGTTGCTTTCCTTATGGCTGGTATTCTGTCTCTCAACTGTATGCCGTATACGATCGACGCATTGGAAAAAACGCCTTTTATCGGCAAGACAATAGAAATCATTGATTTCCGCAACTATGGCTGGCAATGGGGCGACAGTAAGATACAGATAAACAAACCGGAAACAAATGTACCGAGTGCGGAAGAAATTATAAACGGATACGTGGAAGAATGCAAAGCCTTGTTTAACAGCTATTATTTGCGCAAATACAACGGCTATGTCGCGGCGGAATTCTCTTCGGAGGAGATTGTCAACGATGATGAAATCTATGTTTTGCGAATGAGTTATCTTCTGCAAGTGGGAAATTCTGCGGAATATTTCAGGTATTTTACCGTAAATAAATCCACAGGAAAAATTTTAGAGCTTTCCGATCTGTTCAAAGCGGGAAGCGACTACGAGTCGGTTTTGGTAAACGAGATCCTGCGGCAGATGGAGAAAGGCGTAACCGAAAACTACGATTCTTACTTCGGATTCGGCATTTTTGACGATGAACCGCGACTTTCGGAATTAAAAGATCCGAATTTCTATCTTGATAAAAATCACGCTCTTGTCATTGTGTTCGATGAAAATCAGATTGCGCCCGGAAACATGGGAAGCCCTTCGTTCACTATCGGATATCCGGCAATCGAAAGCATTCTCGCGGAAAACTCCTTGATTAAGGCAGGTACATAACATGATAAAGATCGCGGTGTTAGACGACGATCAGAACGAGCTGTCTTCCGTGCTGAAACTTCTTGAAGAGTTTCAGAGAGAACATACCGAGTATTCGGTGACGGTAATGTCGTTTACAGAGCCGTTCGCTCTGCTAGAATATACACATGATCACGGCGGATTCGACGTGTATCTTCTGGATATTATCATGCGCAATCTGACGGGGATCGAATGCGCGCAAAAGTTACGGGAGCGGGGCGACAGCGGGGAAATTATTTTTTTGACGGTCTCGCATGAATACGGCATAGACGCCTTTGGCGTAAATGCCGTCGGATATTTGTTAAAACCGATTCAGGCATCAGCGCTTTCCGAGCGGTTGATTTCCGTCTTCGGACGTATCAACTACTCTCAGCCGCCGCTTTTGGTGAAATTAAGCGACGGCGGCGTGCACGCTCTGCATATCGAAAAGATTTTATATATCGAGAGCTTTGGAAAAAAACAATCGGTTTATCTTTCCGACGGGCAGATTCTTCAAACGCAGATGTCGCTTATGGAATGGCGCAAACGTCTGGAAGCCTATCCTTCGTTTTATTCTCCGCACCGTTCCTATGTCGTTAATTTTGAGCACGTAACGGGAATCGACGCATACGGATTATCTGTGGGAGGATGCAAAATCCCCGTCTCGCGTACGGTTCTGAAAACCGTACAGAACCGTTTTTTTGAATATTTGCTGGACAAACAAAAGTAATAGTTTTGATACAAAAGCGCAGTCTTGATGACTGCGCTTTTTTCGTTATTTAATACATTTCGTTCCTCTGAAAATACATCTCGTTCCTTTTCGCGAAAAAAGTCGTATTAGAATATATAATATTCTAATAAAACGGCATCAATAATTCGAAAAAAAGAGGGAACAAGATGAAAAAGGAGAAACGGTCGATCGGTTTTTCCGATTCTGCCATGTTTAATTATGAGCTTGATACAAATGAAGAGCTGAAAAAGGGGTTAGCTTCCCTGTCCGAGCAGATACCGTATATCTCCGAAGAGGAATATCGTGAGAGAATGTTGGCGCTGTTTCGCAAATCCGGTTTGGAGCTGAACGGTAAAGAACTTGAAATGCTGCTACTGTTGCGGATGAAAACCGATCAGATGCTCACAAAGGAAAATCATAGCGATGAATCCGGAAATCAGAATATACAGAAGAAATAAAGATAAAAAATCAAGGAGTTGTTGATATGAATATCGAAAAAAAGGAAAACGGAAAAGAACTTACACTCATCCTGTCGGGACGTTTGGATACGACGACAGCGCCTCTTCTGGAAGCGGAACTGAAAAAGAGTATCGGCGGCGTCGAAAAACTTATATTTGATTTTGCGGCACTGGAATATCTCTCTTCCGCGGGGCTTCGCGTGCTTCTTGCGGCGCAGAAGGTGATGAACAAGCAGGGCGAAATGGTTATCACAAATGTAAACGATACCATTGCCGAGATATTCGAAGTTACAGGCTTTTCAGAGATTCTGACTGTAAAATAAACGCCATGTCGAATTATGATTTTTCGCTTGAAACACGGCTGAATCAACTGAATAGCGAGCTTGCACATCGTCATAACGGTTGTATGTCGCTTTTCGAGCAGATGTTAAAAAAATTTCTTGCGGTCTTTCCGACGTTTACCGATCATACGCTTCTGCACACCCTGAATGTAACGAACATAACGAATCAGTTGCTTCGCGAGGATGTGAAAAAACTTGGCGCGGGCGAAATATACATATACCTGATGGCGACGGCTCTGCATGATATCGGAATGGGCGTGTCAGACAAGGACATTGAGTCTTTTATCGACGTTTCGGGTCTGAGAGAATACGTGGGAAGTCACACGGAGATGTCAAGACCCACTTTGATACGGAAGTTTCACAATGAGTTTTCGGCTGCCTTTGTGAAAAAATATTGGCAGATACTTGAAATACCGAATGAGCGTTACGCAAATGCCATAGCCGAGGTCGGACGCGGACACCGTAAAACCGATCTGATGGATAAAGCGCTCTATCCCGCGGACTATGATCTCGGAGACGGAAACAAAGCCAATCTTGCAGTTCTTGCCGCCGTTATACGCATTGCGGACGAACTCGATATCGCATCGGACAGAAATCCCGACCTTCTTTATAATACCGAAAGTATGGAGGGCATGAGTGAAAAGGACGTGTTTGAATTTTCAAAGCACGAAGCTATTCACAGCGTGGATTTTTTTGATGATTTTATACTCATATCCGCCGATACCGATAACAAGGGAATAGAAGACGGCGTTACAGAGTGCGCAAGGACGGTAAAGGAAACGATGAACTACTGCGCGTCGGTTATGGAAAACCGCGGCGAACTGCGTATCGCTTGCAGGCAAATAAAACTGATGCTGAATAATAAGGAAGTTGAGGTGTGAAAATATGGCAACTGCACATATAAATGCTGCCCCGGAGGATTTTGCTCCCACGGTACTGATGCCGGGCGATCCTCTTCGATCAAAATTGATTGCGGAAAAATATCTTGAAAATGCAAAGCTCATAAACAACGTCAGAGGCGTCCAAGGGTATACGGGAACCTATAAAGGCAAGCGTGTATCGGTCATGGCGAGTGGAATGGGAATGCCCTCCATGGGTATCTATTCCTATGAGCTTTTTAGTTTTTTCGGGGTACACAACATTATCCGTATCGGTTCCGCAGGCGCGCTTAACACAGATATTCATGTCCGTGATGTGGTTATCGGTATGGGCTGCTCCACCGATTCGAATTTTGCGTCAAATTACAATCTTCCGGGAACATTTGCTCCTCTTTGCAGCTATGAAATGATGAAAAACTGCGTGGAATGTGCAAAGGAAATGGGCGTTTCGTATCACGTCGGAAATCTTCTTTCTTCGGATATTTTCTACGGCGACGATGATACCGCAAATGAACGCTGGGCAAAGATGGGCGTGATGGCGGTGGAGATGGAAGGTGCGGCGCTTTATATGAATGCGGCAAGGCTGCATAAGAACGCGCTTGTTATCTGTACAGTATCCAACCACATTATAACCGGCGAGGAAACAACGGCGGAGGAGAGACAAAATTCTTTCGGGGAAATGATAACTCTTGCCCTCGAAACCGCCTTGAAACTTTGATTGACATAAGTGAATGACTGCAAAAAAGAACAGACATATCCCGTCATTTGAGGTGAAGGAATAGTTTGTCTTGAAGTTTATCTGCTTTTACTAATACACATATAAAAATTTTTTATTTGGGAGAATATAAAAATGACCATTGAAAAAACACTTAACGGAAGTGAATTGACCGTATGCCTTACCGGCAGACTTGACACCACCACAGCACCTCAGCTTGAAGCTGAATTGAAACACAGTATTTCCGGTATAGAAAAACTCGTTCTTGATTTTAAGGCTTTGGAATACCTCTCATCTGCCGGACTTCGCGTGCTTCTCGCGGCACAGAAGGTGATGAACAAGCAGGGCGCAATGGTGATCCGTAATGTCAACGAAACCATTGCGGATATTTTCGAAGTGACAGGTTTCAGCGAAATTCTGACTGTCGAATAACGTGTAAACGATGGATACAAAGTTTGCAGGCAGTGCATATAGACATTTTTTGATATGGGGCGTATGCACTTCTCTTGTTACAACTATCTGCACGATCGTAGATGCGATTCTTGTCGGAAATCTGATTGGACCGGACGGTCTTGCCGTTGCCAATATATCTACCCCGGTCTTTCTGCTCTATGCTTTGTTCGGCGTTACCATCGGCGTCGGCGCCAATGTACATATCGGCAGAATGCTCGGTGCATCCGACGTGGAGGGCGCAAACCGCGTGTTTCACGCTCAAATTTGTCTTGGGCTTATTATAGGATTTTTGAGCCTTTCGCCGCTTCTTTTTAAGAATGCCTATTTTTCTTTCCTCGGTGTTACCGAGGAACTGTATCCTCTGGCGGAGCAATATCTCACCGTTGTCATGTGGTCTGCACCCGTATTTGTGATGTACCACATTCTTTCGGTGTCTGTTCGTACAGACAGCGATCCGAAGCTTGCCGCCGCTTCGTCGGCGGTAGTGATCTTTACAAATCTCTCGCTCGATCTTTTGTTTATGAAGGTGTTTGCATGGGGAATAATCGGGGCGTCCGCATCTCTTTGCATTGCGGAAGCACTGGGAACGCTTGTTCTTTTGACGCACTTTTTCAAGAAGAGAAAACTGCTGAAACTGCGCCTTATTTTGCCGAAGTTTTCGGATATCGGAAAATTTGTCTGTCACGGCTTCGGTATGGGATCGGCGAATATATTCGGCGCTGTCGTTATGCTTGTATTCAATACAATGCTCCTTCGTTTCGGAAACGGTATGGGCGCGGTTTTCGTCGCCATTTACGGTGTGATTTATACCATCGGCACAATTCCCGCAGGTGTTTTTGAAGGAGCATCAAATTCGCTTTCCACCGTTACCTCCTTTTTGGCGGGGGAATCCGATACAGACGGTATTTTTACTGTTTTGAAAAAGGCTCTCTTTGTTGCTGTTGTCGGCGGAGGAATCCTTGCTGTGCTCTGCGCCGTATTTTCAAATGCGCTCGTGTGGTTTTTCGGGATCAGGGATGCGTCGGCGATAGAGCGTGCGGCTGTCTCTTTGCGTATTTTTGCCGTTAGTATTGTGTTTACCGGTATCAATACGGTGATTACGGCATTTTGGCAATCCATCGGAAGGGCAAAGCTCGCGGGAGCAATGTCCGCGACGCGCAACTGTCTTTTGATGCTTATTGTCGGCGTTATAATCATACCAAACGGAAATATTATCGGTCTTTCCGTCACTTATATCTGTACAGAGGCGTTTTGCTCTCTGCTTATACTTGCGGTTCTCCTGTTCCGTCCGTCAAAAAAATATGTATCCGAAAAATACGGATCAAAAGGGAAATGCTTTGAGAAAAGCTATGTGATAAAAACCGAGAGCATGTCTGAAATTTCCGGCGATCTTGAATCGCTTTGCGACACATGGGAGATCGGAATGAAGCAGGCGTTCTTTATCAATTTTATCTGCGAAGAACTTCTGCTCAATATTATCAAATTCGGACTTGACCATAAAAGCAAGAACAACAGGAGCTATTATATCTCCATCAAGCTGATGGAGAAGAACGGGGACTACGTGCTGCGCATTCGCGATAACGTCAGCCTGTATAATCCCTTTGAATCGAACGGCGACGAAATAGATTCGGGCGTTCTGAGGTTGATACAAAAGAAAACGAAGTATTGCGACTATCAGCGCAAAATGATATTTAATTATCTTTATACAATCATTTAAGGAGATCCATAATGCAAGCTCAACTTGTTTTCGGGGAGAAAAAAGAAATCAAAAGGCTTCGCGTGCAGAACGACTTGCTGTCCTGCTATGAAGATTCTGTTTTGGCACAGATTTTTTCCGGGAAGAATGACATTGCGGTATTGGATATCGGATGTAATGATGGAATAAAAACGGTGGAACGTTTCTCATCGGATTCGGTCAAAACGGTCATCGGACTGGAATACAATTCCGCGCTTGCGACAAAAGCGCAGAAAACATTCGGAAATGAAAAATTTTCTTTTTATCACTGCGACGTGGAAGCCGACGGTTTTTCGGAAAAGCTTCGGGGGCTTATGAATGAGAGAGAGCTTCAAGGCTTTGACGTGATATATCTGTCCTTTGTTCTGATGCACCTTTCGGATGTTATGAAGCTTCTCTATACGCTTCGCTCCTTTCTGAAAGAAGACGGAAAACTGATGATCATAGAAGCAAACGACAGCGTTTCCGCATTGAATGGCGATAAGGGCGGACTACTCGGTGAATTTTTGGCAATATTAAAAGCGGACAAGTATTCCGGGAACCGCGAAGTGGGAAAATATATATGTGATCTTCTTCACGATAGCGGATATGACGGCATTGATATATGGCACGACAGTATTTCGGCGGGAAAAGGTGAGAAAGAAAAGAAAAAAGCTATATTTACTACCTTTTTCTCCTATTTGCCGGAGGATATCGCGCTTCTTCTTGCCGCCGAACCCGAAAACGAAGAATATAAAGCGTGGTCGGACTGGATTGACAGGAATTACAAAACGCTCAAACATTTGATTATGAGTAAAGGATCTGTTATCTCCATGGGAATGCGGATACTGACCTGTACGAAAGGTGAAATATGAGCTGTAAATTCATATGTGAAAACGGACAGATATTTTTCCTTTGTCCGTTGACAAAAGATGAAACCGAGACCGCGCGCTCACTTTGCGACGAGTGCGTCGGGAAAAATCTATATTCGAAAGAGGAGATACTTTCTGCTATTGAGGAAAAGGACAGATTCTTCTATCTTTTGAAAACGGATAAAGGCGAGCCCGCGGGCTACATATATTATTATCTTACCGATGAAGAGAGCATTGCGCTCTCCGCAAAGCTTGATATATCGGTGATTCACACCGCTTGCAGTGAGAGCGGGAAGCGGGTCGGAAAGATACAGTCGATCGGCATTAAAGAAGCTTACCGCGGTCTGGGACTTGCGACAAGGATGTTCCGCTTTGCCACAAGAGAGCTCTCTGCGATGTCCGCGGGAGCGGTGTTTGCCATTTGCTGGAAACCGGGAAAAATCGTTCCCGCGGGCAAAATGCTGAAAGAATGCGGATTTGATGACCTGACGGAAGCGAAAAATGTATGGTACGACGATAAAGACCTTGTCTGTCCGTACTGTAAAGGGCGTTGCAGGTGTGACGCCGAGGTATTTTATAAACTACTGAATGGAGAGACAAACAATGAAAGTGAAACTCTTGCCTAAATTTATCATTTCTCTCGGCATTGTGGGATTGGTGTTGACGATAGCGGTATCGCTTTTCAGCTATGCGACATCAAAATCATATTTGGAACAGATGTATTCGGAGCGCGTTATGATCAACAGCAACGCGATTGCTTCCATGATTGACGTAGAGGACGTGAAAAAAATTATTGCCGATGGCGGCGACAATACCCCCGAATATCGGGAAATGTATAATCTTTTCAACCGTCTCAAAAAGGACGGAGATATCACGTTCCTCTCTCTTGTTGTCCCGGATGAGGACAGCGTTTGCTTCTACATAGACGCCATGGTGGAAGAAATGGGAGACGATCCCACAGCGCAGATCCCTTATAAAAGCGATATTCTCTACATAGACGCGGCAAATCCGAACGATCCTGCCGATATGGAGAAATACATCACGACGTGGAACAGATTTGCCGAAAATAAAGGTGTGGACGCGCCGTTCGTTACCGATAACGATTACGGATATAATTACACCGGAATTTCGGTCATCCTCGATGAAAACGGCAAGGCGATCGCGGAAATTCAGTATATACTCGACATGAGCGAGGTGAGAACATATCTGAACTCGGTTCTGCTTAATATGCTGCTCATCTCATTTGCAATTATAGGAATCACCATTATCGCTTACATCTTCTTTATAAGAAAGATCGTTACGAAGCCGGTCGGAAAGCTTACGGCTTTTACGCAGGAAATTACGGCATCGGGCGTATTTGAAAATCAGCGCATAAGTATCAAGACAGGCGACGAGATAGAATCGCTCAGCGAATCTTTTAACTTCATGCTTGCAGAACTTGAAAATTATATTGCCAATCTTTCAAAGGTTACATCGGAAAAGGAAAGGATCGGCGCCGAACTTGATATTGCCAAGCACATTCAGGCGTCCATGCTTCCTTCTATCTTTCCGGCATTTCCCGAACGGAAAGAATTCAATATATACGCTACAATGAATCCCGCCAAGGAGGTGGGAGGCGACTTCTACGACTTTTTCATGGTGGACGAAAGACACCTTGCCATCGTCATGGCGGATGTTTCGGGAAAGGGCGTTCCCGCGGCGCTGTTTATGGTCATAGGCAAAACGCTTATAAAGGATCACACGGGTTCCGGGCGCGGACTTGGAGAAGTGTTCTCCGAGGTAAACAACATTCTTTGCGAATCCAACAGCGAGGGATTATTTATCACGGCATTTGAAGGCGTGCTGGATCTTGTGACCGGAGAATTCAACTATGTAAACGCCGGGCATGAAATGCCGTTTATTTACCGCGACGGAAGTTTTGAGGCATACAAGATCAAACCGGGATTTGTTCTGGCAGGTATGGAGGATATGCGTTACCGTGCCGGAAGCATTACGCTTAATGTGGGAGACAAGATATTCCAGTATACCGACGGTGTGACCGAAGCGACCGATACGAACAACGAACTGTTCGGCATGGAGAGGTTGTCTGCGGTTCTGAACAAAAACGCAAAAGGCACACCGGAAGAGATACTTTCCGCTGTGAAAGAGGATATCGACCGTTTTGTCGGAAGCGCGCCCCAGTTTGACGATATTACCATGCTGTGTCTGGAATACAAACAAAAAATGGAGGAAAGCGGCGATGAAAGAACTGACAACCGAAGCAACGATTGAAAACATCGAAAAGGTTACGGATTTTGTGAATGAGCAGCTCGAAGCGGTAGACTGTCCTATGAAAGCGCAAATGCAGATAGATATTGCCATTGACGAGCTGTTCGGAAATATTGCGAACTATGCATATCATCCCGAGGTAGGCTCGGCGACCGTGCGTGTGGAAGTGACAAAGTCGCCTCTTGCCGTGATAATTACATTTATCGATAACGGCGTGCCTTATGATCCGCTTGCAAAAGATGATCCCGATACAACGCTTTCCGCAGATGAAAGGCAGATCGGTGGACTCGGTATCTTTATGGTAAAGAAAAGTATGGACCAGATCTCTTACGAATACAAGGACGGGCAGAATATTCTGCGAATCAAAAAGAATCTGGCGTAAGGCGAAAGAGGTAAACAACCTGCCGATTGATTTTATAATAAAGGAATTTTAATTTGTGGATATGAAAAAAATCATATGTGAGAGCACCTATTTTTACGGAGTGACCGAGCAAAGCACCTATGCTTACAGGCTGATGCTTCGGTTCTGCGATCCCATTGAGGAAGAGATTTTACGGAAGGCTCTTTCACTTACCGTTAAGCGTTATCCCTATTATATGGTGCAGTGCATAAGCGACGGAAGAGAATACTGGCTTGTTCCTAACGATCGCCCTTTTGAACTGTATCATACTTCCGAGCCGCTTTTAATGGGAAGCGACAAAGTCAACCGTTATCTTTGGGCGGTCAGCTATCAGGGGGATACTCTGTGGCTGAATATATTTCACGGACTCGGAGATGGAACGGCTGCAATGCAGGTACTTCGCACCTTGGCTTACTACTATTGCAGGGATAGGTATGACAAGAATCTTGATTCTGACGGTATCAGGGTAGGAGAGGTTATTCCTCCCGCGGAAACGGAAAATCCGTACGAAGAGATGATGGTTCGGTGGACTGCCGAGCAAAAGAGCGCACCGCAAAAAAGCGCGAAAGCGCAAGGTAAAGAATCAGTCACGCCTCTACCGCCATTTAGCTTGTTTGAGGACCCACGCCTGCATATAAGCGCGCCGGTGGATCATAAACTGAGGATCAGACAAAAAGATTTAATGCAATACTGCCGTGAACAGGACGGCACGCCGGGAGTGGTGACTTCATTGCTTCTTGCACGCGCCATTGACGCAGTGAATCCCGGAAATATAAGACCTATCGTGACAGGCATGGCTATGAATCTGCGTCCCGCATTGGAAGCGCCGGACTATATGGGGTCTCCAATTGGAATAGCTTATCTGTCATACGACGGAAAATTGAAAGAAAGACCGTTTACGACGCAAGCCACCGGATATAGAGGCCGCCTGATTTTGGCTTCCGATCCCGAAAATTTGCGTCTTGGGTGCAAAAGGTCCTGCGGGCTTTACGCTATGATCGACAGCCTGCCTAAACTTGCGGACAAAAAAGCCGCCATGCTTAAAGTTCTCAGGTCTATGCAGGGCACCGCTGCCAGCTTTTCCGTAAGCTACTTGGGACCCGCGAAGCTTGGTTCTGTTGAACAGTATGTGAAAGAGATTCGCGCGCTAAGCGAGATAGGTGAAAATGCCATTTTGGTGGAGATCATGTCTGCCAATGGATATTTTTACCTGGATTTTGCACAGCAGTGGAGAGAAGAGATATATTTTGATGCCTTTTGCGAGCAGCTGTCTCAACAAGGAATCCCTTATGATCTGGACGGGATAGAGGATCATAAGGCTTCGTGTGCCGAACTGCCGTGAGCGGTCGTGACCTATATATAAAGGAAATTCAATATAAGCAATCAAACGGACGTCATCGTATTGACGATATAAATTAAAGAACAACAGGAGAAAATTTATTATGAAGAAGATTATTACCACTTTATTACTCGTAGTTATGTCGGTCTGCCTTCTCGCGGGATGCGGCAGTGCAAAACAGGAAAACGAAAGCGATGTTCCGGTAGCTTACTCGCTTTATTGCGGTCTTAACGACGAAGATACCGGAACGCAGATTGTTTCGACGGAAAAGGCGCAGGAGATTGTCCGTAAGATTATCACGGACAAAGGTTTCGGTTACACAGAGCATGTTGGCTACGGCGCATACACGGAAGATAACAAGTCGGTTGAAAATGTCACACTGATTTACGATTTGTTCTTTATTGGAAAAGAAGATATAGATAAAATTGCCGATGAGATCCGCGAAGCATTGAATCTTACGCCTGTTCTCGTTGTGGAATACAGCAGAAATTACGGTCTCAAAAAGTAATCTGCTGCGCAAGGATACGGAGCAAAGGCGGAAAATGACAGAAAATCTCCCGGAGAGTTTTTGTCATCCGCAGGGGAGAATTAAAAATGCAACAATCTAAATTAAAAAAGCAGAGATATTTCTTAAAGGCAGGAGCGCTTATACTTGCGCTGTGTTGCCTTCTCTCGCTATTTGGCTGTGCGGCGAAGACGACGGAGAAACTGTATTTGTCGGCGGTGGAGGACGCAAAACAGGCGGAAGAAAACGAAATTTTGCCGCTTGTAACCCTCACGCCCGACTCGGACATGGTTACGTGGAATGACGACGGCACAAAGGTGCTTCTTCTGTCATGGCATAAGTACCCAGACAGCTACATCGCAGGGGAGAGTTTTACCTGCACCTACGGAGAGATATGGACGTTTACAGATAAAGAGATACTTTTCTGGTATGACGAAAATTCCGAGGGGATAACAGATTGGGAACTTCGCCTTGAACAGCTTATAGGACTTCCCGCGGGCGCGGAATATACGCATGTTTCCGCTTTTTGGGTTGATCTTGACGAGGTGATCCGTCCTGCTTATCAGACCGATGTTACAAAACAGATGACGGCTAATCTGCTTGACGGCTCTTCTCTTGGAGAATACAAAGAATGGTTCGACGGCAACGCCGAATATTCCTATTCCGATGAAACGCCGTATCCGTGGACAAGACTCGGATATACATACGATTGGGCGGATAACGGAAGGGAATACGGACTTTCCGAATTTCTCATTCTTGCCGACTCGGTGATTGAGGTGGAATGGACTAAGACAACCGATGAGTTTGTCGATTGGATGGAGAAAAACTGACATGAAAAGAAAGAAAATTTTATGCTTGTTTATGATTTTTCTTTTCGTGCTCTCTGCTCTTGCGGGGTGTGCGGATAAGTCAAAAGTCGGCGGCGATAAAACAAATGTAGATGATTATAAAAACTCAAAGGTCGGCATTATGACGGGAAGCTATCAGTCGACGATCATAGGCGATTTTTTTCCCGACGCAACGATACTTGAATACAATAACCCCGCCGATATGCTCTACGCTCTGACGGAGAATAAGATAGATATCACGATGATCGACGCATCAAGCTACACTTGCGCTTTGTGGGAAGGCTTGCAGATCTCACGTCTTGATGAGGTGGCGGAAACCTCTTCATACGGCATAATCTTCCCGAAAGGACAGCAGCAGGAGCTTCGTTTGCAGGTAAATGCCTTTTTGGCGAAGATCAAGGAAAACGGCACATATGATAAATTGAACGAAAAGTGGTTCGGCAACAAAGAGCCCACCGAATTTCTCGATCCCGAATCCCTTACGGGGACAAACGGCACTCTTCGCGTGATTGTCAACAACGAACTCAAACCCTTCGGCTATATCAAAAACGGCAAGCTTGTGGGTTATGACGTGGAAATTCTTACGCTTTTTGCCGAGGAATACGGTTATCGCCTGGACATTACGTCGGTGCCTTTCCAGTCGCTTCTGGCTGGGGTATCGGGCGGAGCGTATCAGCTGGGCATTTCCGGACTCACTATCACCGAGGAGAGAAAGGAAACATTTGATTTCTCCGATACTTATCACAACGAGGATATAATTTACGTCGTCGCGGGCGACGGCGACAGTCTTAATGCTTTTAACAGAGCGGAACTCGGAGCTGTGACAGGTTCTCTCTACGGCGGGTACTGCCGCGAGCTTTTCCCGAATGCCCGCATTTCGGAATTCAACAATTTTTCGGATGTCCTTATGGCGCTCCGACAGGGCAAGGTGGCAGGCACAATGCTCGACCGCCCGAATTTCAACGCGGTCAAACGTACAGACAGCAAGCTTTCCGCTGTGAATGTGCCGCAGTATTCCGTGGAGATAGGCTTCGGTTTCCAAAAGACCGAGGAAGGGTACGCTCTGCAAGCGCAGATGAATTCATTTCTGGATAAACTGCGTGCGGACGGCAGACTCGACTCTATGCTTGACAAGTGGTACGGAGAAACAGAGCCTTCCGTATCGGTTCCTTTGGAGGAGCTGAAAGAAAATCCGAAAACCCTTCGAGTTTCCATCGATACAACGCGAAAGCCGTTCGTTTATATGTATGAAGGAAAGCCTGTCGGCTTTGAAATAGAGGCGATGTATCTGTTCTGTAAGGAATACGGATACAATGTGGAGATAGAAGACGTTTCATTTGCCTCCGGTCTTGCGGGACTTGCGGGGGAGAAGTACGACCTTGTTTGCGGAGGGCTTTATATGACGCCCGAACGCAAAGAAAGCGTTAATTTCAGCGAGCCGTATATGGTGGCAGATGTTGTTATGGCTACTTATGAGAAGAGCGGAATGGGAAATTTCTTTGCTTCGATCGGAGAAAGCTTTGAAAAAACATTTATCCGCGAAAGCCGCTGGAAGCTTATCGTAAAAGGAATTTTAACTACACTTCTGATAAGCGTTTGCGCGGTGCTCGGCGGAACGGTGCTCGGTTTCCTTCTCTATCTTGCGGCAAGGTCGAAAAACAGAGCTTTGTCTTCCGTTACACGTGTATTCACGAAGATATATTCCAAACTTATTACGGGAACACCGACGCTCGTCGTGCTGATGCTATTATTCTATGTTGTGTTCGGACGCTCGGATTTGGGCGGTACGGTTGTTGCCATCATAGGGTTTATTCTGACATTCGGCTCTTTTGTTTACGGTCAGCTGTCACTGACGGTGGAGGCGGTCGATAAGGGGCAGACCGAGGCGGCATATGCGCTCGGATACAGCAGAAACCGCACATTTTTCCGCATTGTCTTGCCGCAGGCAATGAAGATGTTCCTGCCCGTTTATTCGGCGGAGATCGTCGGACTTATAAAGGCGACTTCGGTCGTCGGCTATATCGCGGTCAACGATCTTACGAAAATGGGCGATATTATCCGCGGAAATACATATGAAGCGTTCTTCCCGCTGATCGCTGTTGCGGTTATCTACTTTATGATCACATGGGGAGCCGCGGCGCTTCTCGGCATTATGCAAAGAAAGTTCGAACCTAAGAGAAGAAAAAGGAAAAACATTCTGAAAGGGGTAGCAAGATGATTCGTATCAGCCATTTAAGAAAAGAATATCCGAATGTCACGCCTCTTAAAGATGTTAATGTGACGGTCAACAAGGGAGATGTTATCTCTATTATCGGTCCGTCCGGTACGGGAAAATCCACGCTTATCCGTTGTATCAATATGCTGGAAACACCTACATCGGGAGAGATCTGGGTGGATGACAAATGCATTACGGACAAAAAATGCGATATCAACAAGGTCAGACAGAAGATGGGAATGGTATTCCAGTCTTTCAATCTGTTTAACCATATGAATATCATTGAAAATATTATGGCGGCGCCTGTGGATCTTCTGAAAAAATCCAAACAGCAGGCGTATGACGACGGAATGCGCCTTTTGCGCACCGTAGGACTTGCGGACAAAGCGTTCAATTATCCCGACGAGTTATCGGGCGGGCAAAAACAGCGTGTTGCAATCGCCAGAACGCTTGCCATGGAGCCGGAGATCATCCTGCTCGACGAGCCGACAAGCGCACTCGACCCTACTATGGTGGGAGAGGTGCAGGCGGTCATTCGCGACCTTGCAAGACAAGGACTTACCATGATGATAGTTACCCATGAAATGCGCTTTGCCCGCGAGGTGGCAAACCGCGTGTTCTATATGGACGAGGGCGGCGTTTACGAGGACGGAACGCCCGATGAAATATTCGATAATCCCAAAAAAGAAAAAACGATACGCTTTATCAAGCATATCAAGGTATTTGAAAATCTCATTACATCGAAGGACTTTGACTTTATCGGCTTCAATACGGGGCTTGAAGAATTCGGAAGAAAGAGCGGGATATCGCAAAAGGCTATCTACCGCGCACAGTCGGTATTTGAGGAGCTTTGCGTACAGACCGTATTGCCGGAGCTTTCCGATAAATTTTCCCTGTATGTGGCGACAGAGTATTTGCAGGAAGACGACACTGTTACAATGCAGATAAAATACAGCGGAGAGAGGTTTGATCCGAAAAAATCCGACAACATTCTGTCCTTGAAGATCGCAGAGAATGCGGCGGAAAGCATAGAGTACAGCGAGATTTGCGAGGACGACTTTACAAACCTTGTAGTGATAAAAATCAAATAAAAAAGAGGAAGAAAATGAAAAGAATAGTTCTGAGTGTTCTGGCAGTCTGCATGATGTGTTTCTGTTTTGTCGGTTGTAATAACACGGGGGAAAAACAAGTAAAATATGTGCTTTACTGTGGTCTTAACGACGCCGGTACGGGAAGTCAGGTATATTCGGTAGCAGACGCGCAGGAAGCGGCACGCAAGATAATCACGGATAAGGGTCTCGGTTATACAGAATATGTTACTTACGGCGCATACACGGAAAACGGTGCGGTAAAAGAGAATGATACGCTCGTTTATGTGCTTTTCTATGTGGAAAAAGCGGACGCGCAGTCTGTTGCAAAAGAGATCAAGGGAAAGCTGAATCTTTCAACCGTTTTGGTTGAAGAAGTAGCGAACAGCTACGATTTTGCAGAATGAGAGAGAAGTGTGTATTCAGCACGGCGGAAATAAATAATGAAATATGAATTGAACAATAAAAATATCGATGCGGCGAGTGACGAGGTCGCAAAATTTCTGACAAATGCAAAGGCGGACTCCAAAGATATTCACCGCATCAGGCTTTCAATAGAAGAGATACTGCTTAAATATTCGGAACGTTTGGGCGAAAACAAGAGCTTTGAGCTTGTTATGTCAAAGAGATTCCGCACATTGAGAATCGAACTTTCCGTTTCGGGAGAAAGTTTGGATCCTTTCAGCGAAGATGACGAAAACGGCGATGGGATATTGCACAGACTGCTTTCAAATCTCGGTCTTGCACCCGTATGGCGATATAAGAACGGAAAGAATTTCATAACTTTTTCTGCAAAAAAGAAAAAGATGTCGCAGATATTGCAGATTGGAATTGCGATTTTGGCGGCGGCTATACTCGGCGTTTTGTGTAATTTACTTCCGCAAAACATATCCGGATTTATCACGGGAGAGTTGATTACGCCGGTATTTAATACATTTATGGGATTGTTATCGGCGATTTCCGGTCCTATTATCTTTCTTTCTGTCGTCTGGGGAATACTCGGTATCGGAGATATGTCCACATTCGGAAAGATCGGAAAAAAGATGATCGGTCGTTTTTTGATCGTTTCCGTTGCTGTCGGCGTTGTGGGAACTGCGTTCTGCGGATTGTTTTTCAGGATCTCTGCGACGGGAGAGACCGCATTTGCCTTTTCCGATCTGTATAAAATGATTTTGGATATCGTTCCCGGAAATCTGTTGACTCCGTTTACAGAGGGAAATTCCTTGCAGATAATATTTATTGCCATTATCGTCGGTCTTGCCATGCTGATACTCGGAAATCGCATTCCCACGGTGACGAATTTTATCGAGCAGGCAAATTCGGTGATGCAGCTGATTATGAGCGCCGTCAGCGCATTTATTCCTTTCTTTGTATTCGGAAGCGTTTTGAATATGATAGTCGGGAACAATTTTTCTTCGGTGGCAAAATCGTACAAGCTGCTCCTTGTCATGCTTCTTTCGGATATTATATTGATGGCGTGCTATCTTTTTACCGTGTCGGCGAGAAAAAAGGTAAACCCGATCGTGCTCTTGAAGAAAACGATGCCCACCTTTGTCATAGGTCTTTCGACTGCCTCCGCCGTTGCCGCGTATCAGACCAATGTCGCTTGCTGCGAAAAGAAGCTCGGCATTGAAAAAAGAATAATCGATATCGGCGTTCCTCTCGGGCAGGTCATTTTTATGCCGGGAGCTATCGTGCTGTTTCTTTGTGCGGCTTTCGGTATGGCGGAAAATTACGGTGTTGCCATAACTCCTATCTGGATGCTTACAGCATTTATTATAAGCGTTGTTCTGGCAATAGCGGCGCCCTCCGTACCGGGAGCGGCACTTACTTGCTATACTATTTTGTTCATGCAGCTCGGTATTCCGTCAGAGGCGGTTGCGGTTGTAATTACGCTTAATGTTATTCTGGAATTTTTTACAACAGCGGTCAATCTGTTTTGCTTGCAGACCGAGCTTGTAGAGCTTTCGGGTTCTTTGAAGGTTCTTGATGTGGATTGTCTTAGAAAAAAACAAAAATAATTTCGGTTATTGTTGAATAAATGTAATTTAGGAGAAGAACATGAATAACGGAATATTCAGAGAAAAAAGCATAAAAAGGGTATCGTCTCCCGAACAGTTGGGCGATTATATCCGCGTGTCAAATCCCTCGGTCTGGATGGCGCTCGCCGCAGTGATCATTCTGCTTGCGGGCGTGTGCATCTGGGGAATTTTCGGAAGGCTTGAAACGACCGTTTCCACGCCAGTGGTGGCAAAGGACGGACAGACCGTCTGTTATGTCAGCGAAAAGGACTCGGAAACTGTAAAAGCGGGAATGACCATGAGATTGGACGGCAAGGAATACAAGATTATTTCGGTTTCTCTCGCGCCGATTCAGATCACGGACTTGTTTGATTCGTATGCACTGCACATCGGCGGTTTCGGTATCGGCGAGTGGGTGTATACAGTAGAGGTGGACGCCGCATTGCCGGACGGAATTTACAAAGCAGAGATTGTGACCGACAGCGTTTCGCCGATGTCGTTTGTGTTTAATTGAGGCGTGTCGTATGGGAGAGAAAAAAATACAGTTAAAACACCCTTTAACAAAAGGGGCGGCGAAGGTTCCTATGGTAATGCAGATGGAAGCGCTGGAATGCGGCGCGGCTTCTCTTACCATGATCCTCGCGTATTACGATAAATGGATCCCGTTGGAGCAGGTCCGTGCCGACTGCGGCGTTTCCCGCGACGGCTCTAACGCCAAGAATGTGCTGAAAGCGGCAAGAAGCTATGGGCTTATCGCCAAAGGCTACCGTTATGAGCCGGAGGACCTGAAAAAGAACGGGAAATTTCCGTGTATCATTCACTGGAATTTCAATCACTTTCTGGTGCTTTGCGGTTTCCGCGGAAATAAAGCGGTGCTTAACGATCCTGCCAAGGGTACATACAGCGTGTCTATGGAAACATTTGACAAATCATTTACGGGCATTTGCCTGATGTTTGAACCGGGTGAAAATTTTGAGCCCGGCGGAAAACCGAAAAGCGTGATTGATTTTGCAAAGAAAAGATTGAAGGGCGCCGGGGCGGCTGTGGCGTTTGTGATTGCCACAACGGTAATATCGTCTCTTATCGGTATCATAAATCCGGCGTTTTCGAGAATTTTTCTTGACAGGCTTCTGACAGGGCAGAATCCCGAATGGTTTTTGCCGTTTATCGTCTCTTTGTCTGTGCTTTCCGCGGTGCAGATAGTGGTAGCTCTTATCCAGGCGCTATGGTCGAGCCGAATCGACGGAAGAATGACGGTGACGGGAAGCGCTTCTTTCCTCTGGAAGGTATTGCGCATGCCTATGGAATTCTTCTCCCAAAGAATGGCGGGGGATATCCAACAGCGTCAGGGCGCAAATGCTTCCATTGCCGGCTCTCTTGTCAATACATTTGCTCCTCTCGTGCTGGATGCATTTATGATGGTGTTTTATCTTGTGGTGATGATCCGTTACAGCTGGATTCTGACTCTTATCGGCATTGCGTCCATTTTTGTCAATTTGCTGATTTCCAACCTGATCTCCAAAAAACGTATCAATATCACCCGCGTGCAGATGCGCGACGCGGGCAAGCTTGCAGGCGCAACGGTGGCGGGCGTGGAGATGATCGAAACTATCAAAGCCAGCGGCGCGGAGAACGGTTATTTTGAAAAATGGGCGGGATATCAGGCGAGCGTAAACACGCAAAAAGTGAAGTTTGCAAGGCTCAATCAGTATCTTGGACTTCTGCCGTCGTTTGTGTCGACGGTGACGGGAACAGCCGTTTTGATTCTCGGCGTATATCTGACCATGCAAGGAAAATTCACCGTCGGTATGATCATGGCGTTTCAGGGATTTTTAGGCTCGTTTACGGCACCTGCCACGACTCTTATCTCTGCGGGACAGACCTTGCAGGAGATGCGCACCGAAATGGAGCGCGTAGAGGATGTAATGCAGTATCCGACCGATGTGGAGTTTGCAGAGAAGGACGAAGAAAATGACGCCGAGTACGACAAACTTTCGGGTCTTGTCGAGATGAAAAATGTCACATTCGGCTATTCGAGACTTTCGGAGCCGCTCATCGAGGATTTCAACCTGACATTGAAACCCGGCAGCCGCGTGGCATTTGTCGGTTCTTCTGGATGCGGAAAGTCTACACTCTCAAAACTTATATCGGGGCTCTACAAGCCGTGGAGCGGCGAAATTCTGTTCGACGGCAAACCGATGAACGAGATAGACAGAAGCGTGTTCACGGGGTCTCTTGCCGTGGTGGATCAGGACATCATTCTGTTTGAGGATACAATAGCCAACAACATAAAAATGTGGGATAACTCCATAGAGGATTTTGAAATGATAATGGCGGCGCGCGACGCAAGACTTCACGAAGATATTATGCAGCGCGAGGGCGGCTATAACTATAAGATCACCGAAGGCGGTAAGGATTTTTCGGGCGGACAGCGCCAGCGTATGGAAATTGCACGTGTTCTGGCACAGGACCCGACCATCATCATTCTTGACGAGGCGACAAGCGCCCTGGACGCAAAAACAGAGTTTGAGGTGGTTAACGCCATCAAAGACAGGGGTATTACCTGCATTGTAGTGGCACATAGACTTTCCACTATCAGGGATTGCGACGAGATCGTTGTAATGGATCACGGCAAGGTAGTGGAGCGGGGAACGCACGATGAACTGTATGCCCGTGGCGGCGTTTATACACAATTGGTATCAAGCGATTAAGGAGGTGTCATATGGGCTGGTTTGATGAACAATTAAAACAAAGAAAAGCAAACGACGATGCCGTCTTTGATGACGCCTTTGTCGAGATCGCGGGCGCCGTTACGGGAGCAAAGGTCAAGGAAGCGCTTTCCGATTCTCAGAAGGCGAGGGACGCCATCGACGCAATTTTGAAATTTTATCATATTAAATCCACCGAGATTCCCGACTCGGTGAAGGATATAAACGACCAACTTGAATTTTTACTGCGCCCGCATGGGGTTATGCGCCGCACGGTCACATTGGAAAAAGGCTGGTACCGCGACGCTATCGGCGCAATGCTCGCCGTGAAAAAATCCGACGGCTCGGCGGTGGCGCTTCTCCCTTCCGGTATGGGCGGATATACATATTACGATACGGAAAAAGGCAAGCGTGTGAAGGTGGGGCGCAAAACGCAAGAGCTGTTTGAGGACGAGGCGATTGCATTTTACAGCTCGTTTCCGCTCCGTAAGATCGGCATTTCCGATCTGCTCCTTTATATTGTACATACGCTTTCGGTTTCGGATTTTGTTCTGTTCGGGTTTGCGACGCTTATGCTCACCCTGATCGGAATGATATCGCCGAAATTGACAAACCTGTTGTTTTCCTCGGTTCTTGAAAGCGGGAATCTGCGAGTTCTTGTGTCCATGGCGGTGTTCATGGTCAGCGTTTCGGCGGCGTCGCTTCTTATAGGGGGCGTTAAATCGCTTTTGCTTGCAAGGATCAATACGAAAACCGAACTTGCGGTGCAGTCGGCGACAATGATGAGGGTATTGTCGCTTCCCGCGGACTTCTTCAAGAATTACAGCGCGGGCGATCTTTCGTCGCGTGCGCAACAGATAAATGCGCTTTGCAGTATGCTTATTTCGGCGTTTGTTTCTACGGGACTGACATCTGTTTTCTCGCTTGTATACATTTCGCAGATATTTACGTATGCACCGGCTCTCGTTATTCCTTCGCTGTTGATAATTCTTGCGACGGTACTGTTTTCGCTTATAACGACTTTCGCGCAGATGAAGATTTCCAAAAAGCAAATGGAACTCGGCGCCGAGGAGAGCGGTCTTAGTTATGCGCTGATATCGGGCGTCCAGAAGATCAAACTCTCGGGCGCGGAAAAGAGGGCGTTTGCCAAGTGGGGAAACCTTTTTGCAAAATCCGCAAAGCTGACGTACAACCCTCCTGTTTTCCTGAAACTGAATTCTGTATTTTCTCTTGCAATCGCCCTTGTCGGCACTATCGTCATGTACGCTATGGCGGTGCAGAGCGGCGTTTCGATTGCGGATTACTACGCTTTCAGCACGGCGTACGGCATGGTTTCCGGGGCGTTTATGTCGCTTGCGGGAATGGCTATGACGATTGCAAACATAAAGCCGGTTTTTGAAATGGTAAAACCGATTCTGGAAGCACAGCCGGAGGTGTCCGAGGGCAAAAAAGTCATCGAACGCCTGTCTGGCGGCATTGAACTGAACAATGTTTCATTCCGCTATAATGAAAATATGCCGCTGATAGTCGATAACCTTTCGCTCAAAATCCGTCCGGGACAGTATGTGGCGCTGGTCGGCTCCACGGGGTGCGGAAAATCCACGCTTATGCGCCTTATGCTCGGTTTTGAAACGCCGCAGAAGGGCGCGGTGTATTACGACGGCAAGGACATTTCCAAGGTGGATCTGAAATCCCTGCGCCGAAAGATCGGCGTTGTCATGCAGAACGGCAAGCTGTTTTCGGGAGATATCTATTCCAATATCGTTATTTCCGCGCCGTGGCTAACTCTCGACGACGCATGGGAAGCGGCGGAGCTCTCCGGAATAGCCGACGATATCCGCCGTATGCCCATGGGTATGAATACCATAATTTCAGAGGGCGCGGGCGGCGTGTCGGGCGGGCAGAGACAGCGACTTATGATCGCGCGTGCCATTGCGCCGAAGCCGAAAATTCTGATGTTTGACGAGGCGACAAGCGCTCTTGACAATATTACGCAGAAAAAGGTCTCGGACAGTCTTGACGGACTCAAATGCACCCGAATAGTTATAGCTCACCGCCTTTCCACCATTCGCCAGTGCGACCGTATAATTTATCTGGAAAACGGCAGAATCGCCGAGGACGGTACCTACGACGAACTGATAGCAAAGAACGGCAAATTTGCCGAGCTTGTTGCCCGTCAGAGGCTTGACGATACGGGTTTTGTCGGCAAAACAACCGTATTTTAAAAAATAAAAAATTAAATAAAAATTATTATACCTTTTCGATTTTCGGTCGTATAAACAAGCAGAAAAATGAAATCAGTAAAAACTATCAAAGGAGAAATAAAAATGACAAATTTCAATGAAGAATTGCTTGAAAAGGCAAAGCAGACAAAAAGCGTTGAGGAGCTTCTTGCTCTTGCCGGGGAAAATAATATGGAAATGACCGAGGAGCAGGCGAAGGCATATTTTGCACAGCTGCACCCCACATCCGGCGAAATGGCGGACGACGAGCTCGAAAACGTAGCGGGCGGCGGATGTCACTCGGGAGACGGAAGACTCGTTGTTACCACACTTTACGAATGCGATCATTGGACTTGCCTTTGCGGCAGTACGAAGACAAAGGGAGAATTTATCGGACACAACTATGCGGAATTCTGCGCTTCCGGCTGCGGCAGAGGAAAATGCTGCCAAAACTGTAAGTATATGAGCTATGAGCGCGGTCTCTGGCTTTGCAATAATCCTGAAAATAAGAGATAAAATGAGAAAACGATGACAAGCTTAACTCCCGAAATCCCTGAAAAAGCAAAGGCGGTAAAATCCGCAGAGGAACTTCTTGCATTTGCAAAAGAAAACGGCATGGAAATGACCGAGGAGCAGGCAAACGCATATTTTTCGCAATTGCATCCTACATCTGGCGAAATTGCCGACGAGGAGCTTGAAAACGTAGCGGGCGGCGGATGTCGTTCCGGTGACGGAAGACTAGTTGTTACTACGGGGGTATTTGTGTACGGGATATGTCTGCAAAAGCTGTGATAAAAAATGCAGATATGATAATTTGAGGGGGATTTGTAAGACTTGCGGCGGCGTCGCGAAATGCGGCACCTGTAAATTTTGCACCTACGAAAATGGTCTTTGGCTCTGCAACAGCAGAAAAAAACAGTAAATAAAACTCGGAAAGGTGAATGAAAAATGGAAAACTTCAACTCGGAATTGATTGAAAAAGCAAAACAGGCAAAAAGCGTTGAGGAGCTTCTTGCTCTTGCAAAGGAAAACGGCATGGAAATGACCGAAGAGCAGGCAACCGCATATTATGCACAGTTAAGTCCCAAGTCCGGCGAGCTTTCCGACGAAGAGCTCGACAATGTTGCCGGCGGCGGTTGCTCGGTCAAGGTGAGCGGGCACAAATACACGGTTGTATCCAGCGGCGTGAGTTGCTTCAATGGTTGTTATGAATGCGGTATGTTCTGGGACAACGTTAACGCTGTGTATATTCCGAAGAAAAAGGACAATGAGGGGCTTCGCAAGCTTTGGAACAGCATGGCGCAGGTCAGCGAGATAGGCGCTTGTAATTGTTGCGGCTCGTGCTATAATTTGGAGTTTAAAAACGGCACAGGCTATTGCGGCAAATCTTAAAGAAGGAAGTATAAAGCAATGAGCGAAGAAAGAAAGAAAGACGCGGAGTTGACCGACAAGGAGTTGTCGCAGGTCGTAGGGGGTGTGAACATACAGACCCAGCTCAACAAACAATGCCCGAAGTGTAAGGATGGAAAGCTTGTCTTTCAAACGGGGCTTGGTTGTTTTTGCCCGACCTGCGGTTACCGCGAGTCTTTTGCACAGCAAAACATGAGGGTGCAATCAACATAAGCTGCGGCTTTACCGGTTGCGGGTATGATCGTTTCCCTGGCTTTACCCCGGAATCAAGTCTTCTCTTTTGTCCGGAGTGCCGGGGACTTATGGACCGTGGTCACTGCAAAAATTGTACATATGAGAATGTGTTGTTGCTCTGCAATCATAAACAATAAAAATAAAATCATATAAAGGAGAACGAAAATGGACAACTTCAATAACGAATTGCTTGAAAAAGCAAAACAGACAAAGAGCGCAGAGGAACTGCTCGCTCTTGCAAAGGAAAACAAAATCGAAATGACCGACGAGCAGGCGGCGGCATATTATGAACAGCTGCATCCGACCTCCGGCGAAATTGCGGACGATGAGCTTGAAAACGTAGCGGGCGGCGGCTGCGGCGATAGTCTTCGCAACGGTGACCGTGTACATCTTTTCTATGGCTGCCCCAAATGCGGTTGCCATTTCGCTTATTTGGTTTGCAATCCATATTTTATTGGTGCTCAATGCGAGCAATGTAATGAATCATTTTGGCTGAATTCAGATAACAAGATAACTAAATTATAAGTATTACAAAAAGAATAAATTTGCAGATAACATCAAACAGTTAAATACCCCTCGGGAATCTGCGTGGTATAACATAAAGTCATTGGAGAGGAACTGTAAACAAAAATTCTTTATAATACAAGGAGAAAAACATGAACTTAACATCTGAAATCATGGAAAAAGCAAAACAGGCAAAGAGTGCCGATGAGCTTCTTACCATCGCCAAGGAAAACGGTATGGAAATGACCGAGGAAGAGGCGAAGGCATATTACGCACAGCTTCACCCGGTTTCGGGCGAAATCGCAGACGATGAGCTTGAAAACGTAGCCGGCGGCGGTTGTGCCGCCATGGGAATTGCTACTCCATATGAAAACCTCGTAAACGTCGGCGCGAAAGTGCGTTTGCATTGGACCGAGAATTTGTCTAATAGTTATTGCCCCAAATGCCACCAATGTAAAAGCAACGATATATTTATCCTTGTAGAAAAAGGAGAACCTTTATGGAAATTTCAATGCTCTGAGTGTGGGAGTGTCAGTACCTTTTATGCAAGTGCTATCAAAAAAAATTGCTCGTTTGAATTGGTATAAGATCGATTGTCAACTGAAATCAATATGAAAAAGTATATTTTAAACGAAAATATTGCCCTGCGTTCGTGGAGGCTTGTCCCTTATGCGTATTATATTAAGCATGAGCGAAATGCAAGGGGACTTAAAGCGGATGAATTTTCGTTTCTGTCCTCATGCGACGGCGTGACCGAGTATGACGCAGACGGAAGCGAAAAGCCGTTTATTGAAAAATTTACGGCAAACGGCATGATCCGTGCGGCGAAAGACGGGGAAACACTGACCGATTGGCAAAAGCCGCGCACTTGCGACAACAGGTATTTTCCCGCGATGAACTGGATGATAACGGGCAGGTGCAACTATAACTGTCTGCACTGCTTCAATGCGTCAGACAATGCGCCGCTGATGTCGGAGTTTTCGCTTGAAGAAGCAAAAAAGCTTCTCGACGAGGCGGAGGCGTGCGGTATCAACGCCTTTACTATCACAGGCGGGGAACCGATGTTACACAAGCATTTCTTCGAAATAATCGAAGAAATTTACGCCCGCGGAATGTATGTGGAAGAGTTAAATACCAACGGTTTTTTCATAAACGAAGAGGCGCTTTTGCGTTTTCGCTCTATCGGATGCGATCCTTTGATAAAGATTTCTTTTGACGGTGTCGGTCATCACGATTGGCTCCGCAACCGCAAAGGGGCAGAAGAGGACGCCTTGCGCGCCATTCGCCTGTGCAAGGAAAAAGGATTCCGTGTAAAGGTGCAGACAAATGTACACCGCAATAATGTGTCTTCCATGCTTGAAACCGCAAAACTTATGGACAGCATGGGCGTGGAGGAAATGCGTATTATCCGTACAACCGAGGTGCCGCGCTGGAACAAAAACGCCGCGGGCGCAACGCTGGACCTTGACGAATATTACGACCGTATGCTCGAATTTACAGGGGATTATATCAAGGAAGAGCATAAGATGAATATTGACATCTGGCAGTTTCTGACGCTCTTTCCAAAGAGCCGCTCCTATCGGGCGCGCCCTGTGGAATGCGGCAAAGGCGAATATCGGGACAGCATTCCCGTATGCCGCGGAAATCGCGGCATGGTGGCGGTCGCCGCAAACGGCAATGTTTTTCCCTGTATGCAGATGTCAGGGTATTATGAGGCGAGAGGCGACGTGTTGGGAAATGTCAAGACCGACGGCTTAAAGTCCTTGTTGCAGAGCGGCAAGTATATAGGCGAGGTATGCATGACCTTGGGGGATCTCGCTTCCAAAAACGAGACTTGCGCGAACTGCAAATATTTCAGGTATTGCGCGGGTGGCTGCCGTGCTATCGGACTGACGCTTACCGGGGATAAATGCGGTTCGGATCTTGCAAAATGCCTGTACTTCAACAAAGGATATTACGAAAAGACGGCTGTGCTTTTAAATGAATGGCGCAATATTTTGCCGATGGATGTAACATGAAGAAAAACGAAACAAAGCTTAAAGAGTTGTTTGAACTCCAAAATTTTTCGGAAAATCCGCACTTGAAGCGGCTGATCGAGGATACCGAGAGTCGTTACGGATGCGAACTTTCCGATGATATGCTTGACCTTGTGAATGCGGCAGGAGACATGGAGGCGGCAAGACTCAGAAAAAAAGACGGTGGAAGAGACGATGAGTGATACTGTCTTTTTGAAGGATGAGATATATCTTTTATATAAAGAGAAAGTTTCCGCCTATGTAAGAAATCGTATTTCCGACACTTATGCGGCGGAGGATATTGTTTCCGAAGTCTTTATGAAGGTATATCAGAAGCTTGAATGTTATGACGAAAGCCGCGCTTCGCTTTCCACATGGATCTACATTATCACAAAAAACACCGTGATCGATTATTACAAAAAGAAAAAAACACAGCTTGATTTTTTTGATGAAATTACGGAAACAGAGAGTGCGACGGACGAAGCGCCGGCGTATGAGGGGCTTTTGGAGAATCTTGCGAACGCACTTGAAAAACTCGGCGAAAGAGAACGGGATCTTATCATTTTGCACTATTACAAAGGCTATACATTGAACCGTATTGCGGAGATGATGGGAATGTCCTACATAAATGCGAAAGTGATTCATTCAAAAGCGCTGTCCGCTCTGCGTGGGTTATTAAATTGAGACTTGCGAAGTCTCTGATACTGCAACGTAAATAATTGATATATTTAAACAAAATCAGACATACTTTTCACGGTATGTCTGATTTATATTATTCTTTAAGATTTTTACTGTCTATTTCAAGTAGCTTTATTATTTCGAGCATCAATTCGGCACTCGGCAGTCTTTGTACGCTCTCAATGCGTTGAAACCAACGCACGGAAATATTAACCTGTTCCGCGACTTGTTCCTGTGTCAATTTCTTTTCATGCCTTGAACGAGATACTTCCTTTGCAAACAAAAATTTAGTAGGTGTAGACATATGTAAAATCTCCCCTTTATGGTTAATCTAACATATATATACAAAATATGACACGATTTACGCAGTTCGTGTTTTTGCGGATTTGTTCTATGATCTTTATCTGTTTTTTGTTTTGTCTGTAAAGTGATCGAAAAAAGTAAGAGATTAACAATAATCAAAATAATATTTTTTTGAAAAACAATGAATTTAAAAAAATTGTAAAGTGTAATTTTTTGTCTTTTTAAATCCAGATGAATCGATTTTCGTATATTTGGAAGTTTGTCACGTGTCACGTGACAAACTTCCTCTTTTGCGTGGTAGACATTGAAAGTTAAAAATGTTAAAATAAAATCAGAAAAAAAGGAGGCATCGTTATGACACTGGGTATGAGAATTCAACAGATAAGAACAGAACACGGTCTTTCTCAGGAGGATTTTGCAGAGAAGCTGGGAACCACAAGGCAAACTGTTTCACGCTGGGAACTCGATCAGGCATTGCCGGAAATTGCAAAAATAGTTCTTATAAGCAAGGTTTTTTCGTTTTGTGCGGCTTCTTGTTTTTTGTGATTATTCCGTGATATACTTTAAAAAACGGAGTGTTTTTATAAACATATTTTATTTTTGCTTTTTTGCTGTTGTTTTTTATGAAACGGCGCATAATTTATATAAGGTGAATTTTTATTATAGGTGTCGCAAATACCCGAAATGTTTGATTTTTGTTTTCGGGATTATATAAAACAAGTAAAGCGACAATTATGGATATTTTCATTTCACATTTATAAAGGCACAGAAGGGAGCTAGTTATGAAGAAAGGAAAAGTTGTTTTAAAATATTTGCTCGATTATTTTCTGATAACCTTGTCGGACGCGTTGTATGCGTTTGCTTTCTGTTGGTTCTATCAGCCGAACGCGATATCCGTCGGCGGATTTACGGGTATATCTCAGGTCATAAACTTTTTTTGCCGGTGCTTCCGATAGGCATTACGACCCTTGTTTTGAACATTCCTCTTTTTGCGATAGCAACAAAGGTGCAGGGAATAAAACTGCTTCTCTCTTCTCTTTACTCCACGGTAATAAGTTCTGTTTTTATAGACCTGTTTTCAGGAATTCATTCTTTTTCGCCCATGGATGATCTGTTGCTCGCGGCGGCGTTCGGCGGCGTGCTTGCGGGTGTCGGCGTAGGTATGCAGCTCAGGGTAGGCGCTACGACGGGCGGCACGGAGCTTGCGGCAAGACTTTTAAAATACAAGATACGCCATATTTCGGTCGGAAAGCTCTGTTTTGCGGTCGATATAATCGTAATAATTATCTACGCTTTTACATTTAAGAAGATAAACAATGCCCTGTACGGAATTGCGTCGATGTATATATTCAGCCTTTCCATGGACTTTGTGATATACGGCGGAACTCACGCAAAGCTTGCGTACATCATAAGTCCGAAGAGCGAGGAGATAAAAGATAAGCTTTTGGAAATGAATCTCGGTGTCACAATGGTTGACAGCCACGGCGGCTGGAACGGGGACGAAAAGCAGATGATAATGTGCGCTTTCAAGCGCGCGCAGATCGCGGCGATAAAGAAATCCGTCACCAACATAGACCCCACGGCATTTATAATAGTCTGCGAGGCGCACGAGGTATTGGGAGAGGGATTCGGAAAATATTCCCCGGACGAACTGTAAAATGTGACAAAAAATCATGTTGATTTTTATGACTGAGACAGTATAAATTTGTCTTCGGATTTCCGAAAATTGTCGTTTCTTAAAATAAATGGCTTTGTGCGGCGGAAAATTTGATTTTTCCGTGGACAAATCGCACGGGGAACTGTATAATGAATTTTTAGAGGACACAGCATTTATTGAAAGGATTTTTATAAGAAATGAATAAGATCAAAGCTTGTCTCAACAAAAAGTCGCTTTTTACTTTTCTTATGCTTACACTGGGTTCTTTGGTAACCGCCGCCGGAGTTTATTTTTTTAAAGTTCCGAATCATTTTTCAATGGGAGGATTCAGCGGTCTTTCCATACTTTTGGGAAAATTGCTGCCTGTAAACACCTCGACGCTCATTTCCGTTCTTAACTGGGCGTCCCTTGTTTTGGGCTTTGCTTTTTTGGGAAAAGGAGTAGGCGGAAAAACGGTTTATTGCACGCTACTTTACACCGGTTTTATAAATCTTTTTGAATTTATAATTCCGATGGAAAAGCCTTTTACCGATGAGATAGTCCTCGAACTTATTATGGCGAGCATGCTCGGCGCTATCGGAGCGGGAATACTCTTTAAATACGGAGGAAGCTCCGGAGGCACGGACATAATCGCCCTGATTTTCCGCAAGTACACAAGCGCCGACATAAGTATATCTCTTATGATTGCGGACGGAATAATAGTTGCGGCGTCCTTCTTTGTTTTCGATATAAAGACAGGTCTTTGCTCCGTTATAGGAATGCTGATGAAAACATCTCTTGTTCAGTTTGTGGTCGACGCCCTCAACCGCCGAAAGAGCCTTATAATAATAACATCCAAGCCGGATGAGATAACAAAGTATATAACGGAAACGCTTCACCGTTCGGCTACTATCTGGAATGCACACGGTGCATTTACAGATGCAGACAAATTTACCATATATGCGGCGATGACGCCATATCAGGCGGCGAAACTTAAAGATTTTGCAAAATCGGTAGACGAACACGCTTTTGTCACCATAAACAAGACAAGCGAAATATACGGAAAGGGATTTCTTCCTTTCGGCAAAAAATAACACACCTTTCTTTCGGAGAAAGGTGTGCCAAAGAACTTTACACCAAATGTACAATTTTATTTTTTGTGAAAGTTTTTGGATATAAAAAAGGACCTTTTTTGAAGTTATATTCCTTCGTAGGGAAGAACTTTGCACCGACCTACTTTTCTTTCGGAGAAAAGTAGGCAAAAGAACTTTGCACCGAATGCACTCATTTATTTTTGTGAAAGTTTTTGAAGATCCATAAGAAACTTTTTTCAAAAAGTTTCTTATGCGTTCCCCTAAGTTCAGATGATAAAACAACTCGGATCCGCCGCAAAAAAGCGGCGGATAAATAGTATGCGGTTGTTTTTCGCTGTTTTTAGTAGATTACCGTGAATCTATATCAGGAAGAGGAAATATCTGTGTTGGAGATAGTTTTCGGCGAGAGCGCCGCTATGGGACTTTCTTTTTCGTTTGCAAAGGGAAGAAAAAACGATGTTTTGTGTTTTTCTTCGCCGTTTAGTAGGGGAGAGATAGACGAAGACGGCATAGGAGAAAAAAGAAGGGAAACATTGCGCTGTATTTTCTGCGGAGATGATGAAAAAAAGGCGGAGGAGTTGTTCGAAAAAGACAGAGAAAATCTTTCCGTTTTAATAAGAAGAGCAAAAAATGCAGAGTCTATAAGGGTGTGGAGCGGCAAAACTCCCGACGAGGTCTGCGGCGCATATTTTATAATAGAGCAGCTTTCCCGTATCGGTCCGGGAAAACCCGATGTTTCGCTTGTAAAGCTCCCGGAATTTTATGAACGTGCCGACGGCACTGCCGTAAGATATATAGGCTTCGGAGAAGTTGAGCCGGAGCTCTTCGGAGAATTTGCAAAGAAAGGCAAAAAACTGCCTTACAATATTATGATACATATGGCGGAACATTGGAGAGCTCTCAGAAAAGAAAACGCTTCTCTTCGCGCCGTTATCAACGGAATGCTTGTGAGCGTTTCCGAAAATATATACGATAAATATATTCTCGGCGAAATTGTCCTTCAACCGTCGGAATTTTGTGAAGCTTCCGTTATAGGAAGCGTGATTTCAAAATATCAGTTCGGAATAGGTGACGATTTTATCGCGCGCTGCATAGAAAAATTTATCGGTGACGGAACTTTGAAGATTACGGGGAACAACGGCGGAAGCGGGCGCGTTTACAACCGCATTTTGAGAAAATGCACATAAATCCCTGCTTTGCATGCGGTAAAAAAGCGCAAAAACGGTTTTGAATATACTGTTTTTACGGTCTTATTTCGGTGTTTTTCGAAAAAACGCCCGAGCGGCGCAAAAAAAATCGAAAAAAACTCTTTTTTACTGTTGAAAAATAAAAAATAACGTGCTATAATATATCACGTTGTTTTACCAAAGTAATGCGCTAAAACGAAAGAGAAAAAATATGAAGATTTTTACCGAAAGCGAAGCTCTCATTTACAAGCTTCGTGAATTATACGAAAAGTACGGATACCGTCTTTTCAAGATGAGCAAATTCGAGGAGTACTCCTTTTATATGGAGCATAAAAATTTCCTCACGACGGAGAATATAATATCCTTCAATGACCTTGACGGAAGGCTCCTCGCCTTAAAACCCGACATAACGCTGTCGATAGCGAAAAACGCAAAGGACGGCGAAAACGTCCGCGTTTATTATAACGAAAACGTTTACAGAACATCGCGCGGAATACATGAATACAGAGAGATACCGCAGGTCGGGCTTGAATGTATAGGCGATATAGATACATATACGGAATGCGAAACGGTCCTGCTCGCGGCAAAGAGCATGGCGGTGCTCGGAGAGCATTTTACGCTCGATCTTTCTCATATAGGCTTTGTCTCGGCGCTTCTCTCTTGTTTCGGGCTTTCCGAAGCGGCAAAATGCCGTATAACGGCGCTTTTGCAGAAAAAAGACGCCAAGGGAATATACAATTCCTGCATAGAGGACGGAATAAAAGAGGAAAACGCAAAGACGGTTTCCCGCCTTTCAGAAATACACGGTTCGTTCGAAAACGCCATGAAAGAGGCAAGAGAGCTTTGCGCGTGCGAAGACGCGAAGTCCGCGCTTGACGAGCTTTCGGATGTGTATGTGTTTCTTTCCCGCGCGGGTTACGGGAAAAATATAAACCTCGATTTTTCCATAATCAACGATATGAGCTACTATAACGGTATCGTATTCCAGGGATACCTTGAAAACGTGCCGAAAAATGTGCTTTCCGGCGGAAGATACGACAAGCTTTTAGAAAAACTAGGCAAAAAAAGTCTTGCCTGCGGTTTTGCGATCTATCTTGACCTTATCGAGCTTTACAGCGAGACGGATACCTCGAAAAAACTCGATTTTGTTGTGAAATATAAAGAGGGCGACGATATCGGCTCTGTTTTGAAATTTGCGGATTCGCTTCGCGAAAACGGGGCGCGCGTAATGGTGGTAAGAGCGGGAAATGCCGTTCCGGAAGCGGAGAAAATCATTGTTTTCGGGGAAGATTCGGGGGAGATCAAATGAATAAAGATATGTTAAATGTGGCTTTGCCGAAGGGCAGACTCGGAGAAAAGGCTTATTCCATGTTTGCGGGAAGCGGTTTTGATTGCCCGTCGATACTTGAAAACAACAGAAAGCTCATCTTCGAAAACGAAGAAAAGGGCGTAAGATTTTTCTGGGTAAAGCCGTCCGATGTTGCGATATACGTAGAGCACGGCGCCGCCGACGTCGGCGTTGTGGGAAAGGACATACTTCTCGAATACGAGCCCGATGTTTTTGACCTTTGCGATCTTGACATAGGCAAATGCCGTGTTGCGGTGGCTGGGAAAAAGGGATTTCGAGACGATTTCGAAAGACCGCTCAAAGTTGCTACAAAGTTTGTCAATATAACAAAAAAATATTATTCGGACAAGGGGCGCGGAATAGAGATATTCAAGCTCAACGGTTCAATAGAGCTTGCGCCGATACTCGGCATGACGGATGTTATAGTCGATATCGTGGAGACGGGCACGACGCTGAAAGAAAACAATCTTGAAGTTGTAACGGATATAATGCCGATAAGCGCACATCTCATCGCGAACAAGGCGAGCTACCGTTTCAAGGCGGATAAAATAGACGTGCTGAAAAAGAAGATTTCGGAAAGGAAATAAACTTTTATGATAAAGATATATAAAAACGATTCTCTTTCGGTAGAGGAGATAATGGCGCGCGATACATCAAAGGTCGACGTATCGAAAATCGTTTCCGATATAATCGAAAATGTAAGAAAAAACGGCGACAAGGCGCTTTTCGAATACTGTGAAAAATTCGACGGCGGCGCGCCGGACTCCCTTCTTGTTTCGAAAGAAGAAATAGACGACGCGCTTGAAAACACAGATCCCGCGCTTCTTGCGGCTATGACGGAGGCGAGAGACAATATTCGCGCTTTCCATGAAAAGCAGGTAAGACAGGGCTTCGTAATGACGGAGAAAGAGGGCGTTGTGCTCGGTCAGAAGATAACGCCTGTCGAAAAAGTGGGTCTTTATGTTCCGGGCGGAACGGCAAGCTATCCTTCCACCGTTCTTATGGACGCGATCCCCGCGAAAATTGCCGGCTGTTCCGAGATAGTTATGACGACACCTGCAAAAAACGGCGTTGTTTCTCCCGCGATACTCGCCGCGGCAAGCCTTGCGGGCGTGGATAAAATATACAAAGTCGGCGGTGCGGGCGCTGTCGCGGCGCTTGCATACGGTACCGAAACTGTCGGAAAAGTGGATAAGATAGTAGGACCGGGAAATGCCTTTGTAGCAGAGGCGAAAAGACAGGTATTCGGCATTGTCGGAATAGATATGATAGCGGGACCGAGCGAGATTCTTATAATTGCCGACGGAAAAGCGAACCCGCGTTTTGTCGCCGCGGACATGCTTTCTCAGGCGGAGCACGACAAGATAGCGACGGCTGTTCTCGTTACGGACAGCGAAGAACTCGCGGAAAACGTAAGCGCGGAGCTTGAAAGACAGATTCCTCTTCTTCCGCGCGCGGAGATCGCGAGAATATCTATCGACAACTGCGGAAAAATTATCGTTCGTTCCTCTCTTGACGGCGTTATAGACACCGCAAACGAAATAGCTCCCGAACATCTCGAAGTCTGCGTCGACGACCCGTTCGCGCTTCTTTCGAAGATAAAGAACGCAGGCTCTATCTTCCTTGGAAGAAACTGCCCCGAAGCGCTCGGCGACTATTTTGCGGGACCGAATCACACGCTCCCTACATCGGGCACGGCGAAATTTTCAAGTCCTCTTTCGGTAGACGATTTTATAAAGAAATCTTCCTTTATATATTATACGACGGACGCTTTAAGTAAGGTCGCGGATAAAGTGGACTGCTTTGCCCGTCACGAGGGACTCCATGCTCACGCAAAAAGCGCTACGATACGCTTTGAAAAGGACGAAGAAAAATGAAGAGCTACATGGTAAAAAGATATCTGGGGCTTGAAGCGTATGTCCCCGGCGAGCAGCCGCAGGATATGGAATATGTCAAATTAAACACAAATGAATCTCCTTTTCCCCCTTCGCCGCGCGTTACCGCGGTAATTGACAAAGGGGAAATAGACAAATTAAAGCTTTACTCCGACCCCGAAGGAAAAGAACTCCGCGATACGATAGCCGATTACTACGGTTTCAAACGCGGGAATATACTTCTGGGAAACGGATCCGACGAGATTCTCGCATTTGCGTTTTTTGCGTTCTGCGCGGGAGAGAAGTGTGTTTTCCCCGATATAACTTACGGATTTTATTCCGTATATTCGGAGCTTGTCGGTGCGGATTATAAAAAAATACCGCTTGCGGAGGATTTTTCCGTAAGAGCCGACGACTATATGAATGTCGGCGCGACGGTTATAATCGCAAACCCGAACGCCCCGACAGGAAGAGCGCTTCCTCTTTCGGATATAGAAAAGATCGTTTCTACCAATAAAGAAAATGTCGTTCTTATCGATGAAGCGTATGTTGATTTCGGCGGCGAGAGCGCGATGGAGCTTGTAAAAAAATACAAAAATCTTATTGTTGCGAGGACTTTTTCAAAATCGCGTTCTCTTGCGGGGGCGCGTCTCGGCTTTGCGATAGCGGACGAAGGGCTTATCGCTGATATGAACAGAATAAAATATTCGCTCAATCCCTACAACATAAACCGCCTTACTCTTCTGGCGGGAAAAGAGAGCATTCTCGACGAAAAATATTTTAAAGACAATCTTAAAATGATTGCGGAAAACAGGGAATATACGAAAAAAGAGCTTGAAAAACGCGGTTTTACCGTTCTTCCGTCTTGCACAAACTTTGTTTTTGCGAAAAAAGACGGATTTACGGGAGAATTTTTGTATAAAGAATTGAAGGCGCGCGGCGTGCTTGTACGTCATTTCCGGTCGGAGAGAATATCCGATTTTCTCCGCATAACGATAGGCACAAAGGCGCAGATGGATATTCTTCTTTCAAAAGTAGACGAAATAATAAATATAAAAAAGTGATCTGTTATTTTTTTAAAAGTTTTACGGTCGTTCTTTAAAAACATCGTTATCATTATCAAAGTAAAAAGCGAGGAATCAAAAATGGCAGAAAAAAATGTAATCATAAACAGAAAAACAGCCGAAACGGATATTTCTCTTTCCTTTGAGCTTTACGGAAACGGTAAGTATGATATAGACACGGGGTGCGGTTTTCTCGACCATATGCTCACTCTTTTTGCGTGCCACGGAAATTTCGATCTTTCCGTGAAATGCAAGGGCGACACGAACGTGGACTATCATCATACGGTAGAGGACATCGGAATTTGCCTCGGAGAAGCGATAGGGGAGGCTCTTTCCTCTCCGTGCGGAATAAAAAGATACGGAAATATGATACTTCCCATGGACGAAAGTCTTGTTATGTGCGCCGTAGATGTTTCGGGCAGAGCAGTGCTCGCATTTGACCTCGGAGCGCTTAACGAGAAGGTCGGGGATATGGACACGGAGCTTGTAAAGGAATTTTTCTCCGCCCTTGTCAGAAAGAGCGCGCTCACGCTTCACATAAAGGCGCTCTACGGAGAGAACACCCACCACAAAATAGAGGCGGGATTCAAAGCTTTTGCCCACGCTTTGAAAGACGCGGTAAGCCCGAGCGGAAGCGACGCCGTCCTTTCCACAAAAGGCGTTATATAAAAACTTTTTACGGCGTGATTTTTAAGTAAAGAGCGCTTGCGATATTAAAGTCGCCGCAAAAAGATATTATTCGCGGCATGGACTACGTAAAACACAAAAGTAAAAGCAAAACAAGGAGAAAACATGATCGGTATAGTCGATTACGGCGTGGGAAATATATTTTCCCTTCGCTCGTCGTTTGCAAAGCTCGGATATGAAACGGTCTTGGCAAGCGACAAAAAAACGCTTCACGAATGCGACAGGATACTTCTTCCCGGTGTGGGGGCGTTTTCTGACGCGAGAAAAAAACTTTATGAATCGGGAGCCGAGGAAGCGCTCCTTTCGGAGATAAAAGACGGCAAACCAATGCTCGGCATTTGTCTTGGAATGCAGCTTCTTTTCGACAAAAGCTACGAATTCGGGGAATACGACGGACTTTCTCTCGTACATGGAAGCGTAAAGCCGATATCGGACGTTATACCGTCGGATTTCAAGATTCCGCATATAGGGTGGAACGCGCTCGATTTTTGCGAAAATCCGCTTTTCAAATATATAAAAAAGGGCGATTTTGTATATTTCGTTCACTCGTTCTACGGTACGGAATGCGAAAAGAATACCATCGCGACGACGGAGTACGGCGCGACGCTCACTGCGGCGGTCCAGAACGAAAACGTTTACGGCGTGCAGTTCCATCCCGAAAAGAGCGGGGACGTGGGGCTTTCCATATTGCGCGCATTCTGCGAAATGAAAGGTTGAAAACATTATGAAGATACTTCCTGCAATAGATCTGCGCGGCGGAAAAGCGGTCCGCCTTCTGCGCGGAGAATACGATAATATGACGGTCTACGGCGAAAATCCGCTTGAAGTTGCGCTTTCTTTTAAAAAAGACGGCGCATCAAACCTTCATGTAGTGGACCTTGACGGAGCGCTTTCCGGCAATACGGATAATTTCGATATGATAATAAAGCTCATAAAAGAGAGCGGACTTTCGGTCGAGGTCGGCGGAGGAATACGCGACGAAGAGAGGATATATAAATATCTTTCTGCGGGCGCTTCCCGCGTGATACTCGGAACGGTCGCCGCGGAAAATCCGGATTTCGCAAAAGAAATGGTCGGAAAATACGCAGAGCATATAGCCGTCGGCGCCGATATAAAGGACGGAAAAATAGCCACTCACGGTTGGACGAAAACGGACGGAAAGGACGTGTACGAATTTTTGTCCATGCTCGAAAGCTTCGGGACGAGCACCGTCATATGCACCGACGTTTCCCGCGACGGCGCGCTTTCGGGGACGAATATGGAGCTTTACCGCTCGCTTCTTGCAAAATTCAGAATAAATATAATCGCGTCAGGCGGCATTACCGATGTATCTGAGCTATATGAGCTTGCAAAGATGAATATGTACGGGGCGATACTCGGAAAAGCGATATATAATGGCAATATCTCGCTTGCGGAAGCGATAAAAACGGAGAATATATGATAACGAAAAGAATTATTCCGTGCCTTGATGTAAAGGACGGGCGCGTTGTAAAGGGCGTAAATTTCAAAGGACTTTCCGACGTTTCCTCTCCCGTGACTCTTGCGGATTTTTACAGCAGGAGCGGCGCGGACGAGCTTGTTTTTTACGACATAACCGCATCTGCGGAGGGCAGAGGTATCTTTACCGATATACTTAAAGAGACGGCAAAAACGGTGTTTATTCCGCTTACCGTCGGCGGAGGGATAAATACGCTGGGAGATTTCGAGCGCGTGCTTTCGAGCGGCGCGGACAAGGTGAGCGTAAACTCGGGCGCTATAAAAAATCCTTCTCTTATAGATGAGGCGGCGAAAAGATACGGCAGCCAATGTGTGGTGCTTTCCGCGGATATTTCGCTTGTTGACGGAAAGTACACCGTATTTTCGCGCGGCGGAAGAGACAATACGGGAATCGACGCTCTTGAATGGATAAAAGAAGGAGTCGGGCGCGGCGCGGGAGAGATAGTTGTGAACAGTATCGACACCGACGGCGTGAAAAAGGGTTTTGATCTTCCCATGCTTCAAGCAGTGTGCGACATTGTAAAAGTGCCCGTCATAGCGTCGGGGGGCGCGGGAAAGAGCGAGGATTTTAAGGAGCTTTTCTATAAAGTACCGGAAATATCGGCGGGACTTGCCGCGTCTGTCTTCCATTTCGGGGAGATAAAGATAGAAGAACTGAAAAAAGAGCTTGCACAAAGCGGAATAAACGTAAGACTTTGATTTTTGAGAGGTAATGAAAATGTTGGATATAAATGAAGTGAAGTTTGACAAGGACGGTCTTGTACCCGCAATAGTCGTAGATTTTTATACGCGAGAGGTGCTTACCCTTGCATACATGAATAAAGAAAGCCTTGCAATAACGATGAAAGAGGGGCGCACCTGCTTCTTTTCACGTTCGAGACAGAAACTCTGGCGCAAAGGCGAGGAGAGCGGAAACATTCAGCACATTATGGAGATAAAGGCGGACTGCGACCGCGACGCTCTTGTCGTAGTGGTAAAAAAAGAGGGACCTGCGTGCCACCTCGGAACGGAATCATGCTTTAACGACGTTCTTTTCGACGCGGAAAATTTCAGTGATTTTACGCTTGATTCTCTTGTGAAGCTCATAGCCGGAAGAAAAACAGCTCCGCAGGAGGGGTCCTATACGACATATCTTTTCGAAAAGGGTATAGACAAAATACTCAAAAAAGTCGGCGAGGAGTCTACGGAAGTAATAGTTGCCGGAAAGGGCGGAGACAAAGAGGAGACCATATACGAGATATGCGATCTTGTATATCATGTAATGGTGCTCATGATAGAAATGGGAATATCCACGAAAGATATAATAGGCGAGCTTTCTTCCCGCCATGTTATAGATCACAAAGTAAAGCAGGAAAAAATGAAATGAGTTTTCTTTCAGATCTTCATATGCACACCGTTTTCAGCGACGGACTTTCCGTTTCAGAAGATTACATACAAGAAGCCGTAAAACGCGGCTTTTTGTCTATCGGTTTTTCGGAACACAGTTTTACCGCTTTCGATCTTTCTTTCTGCATGAGCGAAGAGCGGCGTTCTGTATATCTCAAAAAGCTTCCGCTTTTAAAAGAGCAGTATAAAGACAAATTGGAAATATACATGGGAGAGGAATTCGATGTTTTTTCCGACAAAGAGGCGGAAAATCTGAAAGATCTTGACTATGTTATAGGCGCGTGCCACTATATCGATGTGGGCGAAGAGAAAAGAGCCGTCGATCACAACGAAAAATTCGCGCTTGAAACGGCGGACAAATATTTCGGCGGAGATTATGCGGCATACGCCGCGGCGTATTTTCCGAAGCTTGCGGAGCTTTCAAAAATGCCGGAAGTGGATATCATAGCGCATTTTGACCTTGTTACAAAATTCAACGAGGGCGGAAAATATTTCGACGAGAACGATGTGCGTTACCGCAATGCGGCGATATACGCTATGGAAAAGCTCTCTGGCGCTGGAAAGATATTCGAGATAAATACGGGCGCTATCACGCGCGGATACAGAAGTAAGCCGTACCCGTCGGAATATCTTCTCGGTGTGCTTCATGAAATCGGCGGAAAGATAACCTTTTCGAGCGATTCGCACAAGGCGGAAAATATGGGCGCATATTTTGACGACGCGATAAAAATCGCAAAAAAATGCGGTTTTTCGGAAGCTTTCATGCTTTATCACGGAGAATTTACTCCCGTGAAAATATAAATTCCGAATTTTGATTTCAGAAATATTTATTTTAAATAAAACAGGTGGGGAACATTATGGACGGGATGTCATTTGATTTAGGAAAGAAAACTGATTGCTCTTGCGGAAAAGAGCATACGGCGCCTATTGACGAAGTGATAGTGGAAAAAGGCGCTGTAAAACGCCTTCCCGATATAATAAAGAGATACGGCGCGAAAAAAGCGTTTGTGATTTCCGATAAAAACACATACAAAGCCGCAGGAAAAGCCATAGCTTCGCTTCTTTTTGAAAGCGGGATAGATTACAAAGAATTTGTATTTCAGACGGAAAGCGTAAAGCCGAACGAGGAATATGTCGGTTCTGCGCTCATGCATTTCGACGCTTCCTGCGATATCGTTGTAGGTGTGGGGTCTGGCGTTATAAACGATATATCGAAGATACTTTCGAATGCGGCAAAATGCCGTTATATTATTGTGGCGACCGCACCGTCGATGGACGGCTACGCTTCCGCGAGCTCTTCCGTCGATATGGACGGACTTAAAATTTCTCTGCCGTCAAGGTGTCCCGATGTTATAATCGGAGATATAGATATACTGAAAAACGCCCCCTTGCGAATGCTTACCGCGGGACTCGGCGATATGGTGGCAAAATACATAAGCATTTGCGAATGGCGTATCTCCAATATTATAACGGGCGAGTATTATTGCCCTTATGTGGCGGATATGGTCCGTTCCGCGCTCAAAAAATGCGTGGAAAATGCCGACGGGCTTCTTTGCCGCGATGAAAATGCGGTAAAGGCGGTATTCGAAGGTCTTGTTCTCGGCGGTGTTGCCATGAAATATGCGGGACTTTCGCGCCCTGCGTCGGGCGTAGAGCATTATTTTTCCCATATATGGGATATGCGCGGGCTAGAATTCGGAACTCCCGTGGATTTTCACGGCATACAGTGCGCTGTGGCAACGCTCATTGCGGCAAGGCTCTATGAAAAAATAAAAAAGACTGTTCCCGACAGGGAAAAAGCGATAAAATATGCGGAAAGCTTTGATTACGGCAGCTGGAAGAACACACTTTCGGGCTTTTTAGGCAAAGGTGCTGACGCGATGACGGCGCTTGAAGCAAAGGAACACAAATACAGCGTCAGTGCGCACAAGGAAAGAATAGAAAAAATAATATCGAATTGGGACAAGATACTCTGCATTATAAACGAAGAGATACCGCCTGCCGAAGAAATAAGATCGCTTCTTATAAAGATAGGCGCGCCTACCAATGTGGAGGAGATAGGGCTTCAAAGCTCTTTGCTTCCTTTGACTTTCAAAGCGACAAAGGATATAAGGGATAAATATGTGCTTTCCCGCCTTTGCTTTGACCTCGGTATTATAGACGAGATAGAGATAGAGGAAGACTGAACGGGCATTTTTGCAAATGTCGCCTCATATGCAAGAAAAGATACGTTAAACAAATAAAACGTCGGAGGAAAATAAAATGAAACTTATGATAGCGTCTGATATACACGGCTCTTCTTTTTGGTGTGAAAAGCTTGTAAAGGCGTATAAGGAATCGGGGGCGCGGAAACTTCTGCTTCTCGGCGACATTCTTTACCACGGACCGAGAAATGCTCTTCCCGATGAATATGACGCGAAAAAAGTTATAGATATGTTAAACGGGATGAAAGAAGAGATAATATGCGTCAGAGGAAACTGCGATTCGGAAGTGGACCAGATGGTGCTTTCTTTTCCGATACTCTCCGAAAGCGCCGTTGTTTTCTCTGACGGAGTCACAATGTTTTTGACTCACGGTCATCATTTTAACAAGGACGCTCTTCCTCCGATAAAAAAAGGCGACGTGCTTGTTTACGGTCATACGCATGTTCCGCTCGATACGGTTGTCGACGGAGTAAGATGTATAAATCCCGGCTCCGTTTCGATTCCGAAAGAGGGAAGTACGCACGGTTATATTTTATTTGACGGCGGAATTTTCGAAAGAAAAACGTTGGAATGATAAAAATTTTTGAAATATAAAGGAGAAAAAACGTGAAAAACATTACAAAAAGAATAATCGCACTTGCACTTACGGTAATTCTTATCTTTGCCTTTGCGGCTGTTGTTTCTGCGTCGGAACCGTCGGCACCGTATGCATTTGTATCTGTATCAGACAAGGACAGAAACATTGTTCTTTCATGGGAAAAAATAGAGTATTACGACGCCGACTCCGACGGTAAAATGACAATAAACGATGTGCTCATGATCGCACACGAAAAGAAATTCGAGGGCGGCGCCGACGCGGGTTACGGTTATGCAAAGACGGAATACGGTCTTTCCATGACGAAGCTCTGGGGGACGGAAAACGGAGGAAGCTACGGCTACTTTCTGAATAACGGATCGGCGCTCTCTCTTGACACGGAGATCTCCGTTGGCGCGCATATATATGCATATGTTTATACCGATCTTACCTCTTGGTCCGATACATATTCTTTCTTTGACGTATACAATGTCGACGCCGAAAAAGGCGACACCGTAAAACTCACTTTGAAAAAAGCGGGATTCGATGAAAATTACAATCCCGTTACATCGCCTGTTTCGGGTGCTTCGATAATCATAGACGGAAAGGTGACGGAATTTAAAACGGGAGAAGACGGAACGGTTGAAATAAAGCTTTCATCCGCCGGAAATTACGTGATAAGCGCAAAATCCGATACGGAAAATCTTGTTCCTCCCGTGGTTTTGGCGAATGTGGAAGCGGGCGCTTCTGTTATATGGTATATAGTGGTCGCGGTTATCGTCCTCGGCGTTATAAGCGCTGCCGTTGCGGTTTCCAGAACTAAGAAAAATGCATGAGACAGAGTTTTTTTAAAATATTTTCTTTTGCGATAGCTTTTTGCATAATGTTTTCCGCCTGCATTTTTGCCGCGGAGACTTTTGACGGAGATATCGCGGATATCATATCGTACAAAGAAAAAAGTTGCTCTGCAAAAAACATAGGCGAGCTTATCGATAAAGATTTTTCCGTGAATGCCGGAAATGGCGGAGAATTATATATAATTGCTCTTGCAAGGCTTTCTTCTGAGGAAGATTTTTCCGGATATGCGAAAAATCTTGCGTCATACCTTTCGAATGAAAGATATGTTTTCCCTGTGACAGGCGAAAAATATGCGCTTGTTTTTCTGTCTCTCGGAATAAAAAGCAGATATATAGAGTATGCCGCGAATAATTTTATCGGTAACGGCGGACTTATGAGTTTTGTATACGGGCTTCATCTTCTCAATAACGGAGCGGAGTGCGAAAAATATACGCCTTTATCGCTTGCGGAAAAAATAATATCGTTTTTAAATGCAGACGGTGGATTTTCCGTAACTGGAAGTTCTTCGGATATCGATGTCACGTCTATGGCGATAACGGCTCTTGCTCCGTTTTACGATAAAAATGACGATGTGAAAAAAGCTGTCGATTCTTCTTTGCTGTTTATTTCGAAGAATCAGCTTGAAAGCGGCGGCTTTTCAAGCTACGGTGTTGAAAACTGCGAGAGCGCGGCGCAGGTGATAACAGCCCTGTGCGCTCTTGATATAGATCCCGAAACCGACGAAAGATTTATAAAAAACGGCAATACAGCGATGGATTCCATGCTCTCTTTCAGGCGCGGTGACGGTTCTTTTTCCCATGTTTTCGGGGAAGAAGAAAACGGCATGGCGACGGAACAGGCGTTTTTCGCGCTTTGTTCGTTGAAGCGTTTTAAAAACGGAGAAAATTCGCTTTTCCTTTTCGGAAATACAGAGGACAGGACGCCTTCGGATTTTGAAGATGTAACTTTCGGCGGTGAGGAGATACATGAAAATCCCGAAAAAAGAGCCGACATAAAGAAAATAGTTTGCATATCCGTCATAGCCGTAAGTGTTTTTATAATCGTAATTCTTCTGATTCCCAAAAAGAAAAAACAGAATATTGATCGGGAAAAATGATATTGACAGATTTTTTTGTCTGATTTATAATTAAAACAAGAATTTTATTTGTAAACGGCATTTTTCAGTATTGCAAATATATGCGGCATAAAGCCGTAGTATAGGACAAAAGTCCTTTTAAAAATGTTTTACATTTTACTGTTTTATGCCCGCGGAAATACATATAAAACAAAATTTGATGTCAAAAGGCGTCGCTTTCTCAAAAGAGAAAACGGCGTTTTTGTTTTGTTATGACGGATTTTGAGAAACGCTTGCTGTGTTTTTTCATGAAACCGATTTGTGATTTTCCGCTTTTTACGAAAGGAAACTATATGAAGAAAAATACTTTGATTATAAAAAAAATCGTTTATTCCGCGATGTTTATCGCAATAGCAATGCTTTTGCCTTTGCTTACAGGACAGATAAAAGAAATAGGAAACGCTCTGTGCCCCATGCACTTGCCCGTTATGTTGTGCGGCTTTGTATGCGGACCCGTTTGCGGTGCCGTAACGGGATTTGTTTCTCCGTTTTTGAGAATGTTTATTTTTCACATGCCATTGCCGCCTATTGCGATACCTATGGCTTTCGAACTTTTGGCTTACGGACTTTTTTCGGGACTGTTCTATAAGATATTTCCGAAAAAAATACCGTTTGTGTACGTGTCGCTCATCATATCAATGATACTCGGGCGTTTTGTATGGGGCGGTGTGAAATTTAATATCAAAATCTTCTTTTCTTAACAAGTCTTTAGTTTCATCAAAACTAGTAAGTTTAATTAAAGCATCTTTGAAAAAGTCAATTTGAGCCTTTCTTTTAGAAGCATCAGAATATAAATTTGTAGCTTCCTTTTTCAAATCTTCTCTAAATTTTTCAAGTAATTTTTCCGGCGGAATATATCCATCTGTTGTACTTGATTTAGTATTTCCGTTATCATTTTCCTTGGTTTCTTCAGGTGAAGACTCACTTCCAACACTAATAGGACTAATAGTTTTAGGTTTTGTAATACCATCAAAACCATATACGCTAGTTAATTTTATAACTTTATCAGATAGTTTAATAATACTATCATAATCTTTTTGTAAAGCTTCTAAAGATTTTTTTATAGAACCTGCTTCGTCTGATAATTTAGTAATTCTTGAAAAATTATCATTTTTTATTGCGACTTCTATATTATTTTTTGTTTGTCTTAATTGTGAAGTTTTATCAAAGATTTCCTTTTCAATCTCTTGCTTTTTAGAGACTACTTTATCAGCAATCTTTTGAATAATTTCTTCCTTTTTAGCATTAAAAGATTCTAATAATCTTTTTTCAGCAACTGTTATTTGTTTTGTTAGAACTTCAATCTGATTTTCTATAACTAATTTTTTATCAGATGATGTATTTTTTAATTCATTCTTTTTATCAAATAATTGTTGTTTTAAATCACCAGTCGTATTTGAAATAGATGAACTCATCTCTCTATCCATTTGTTGTACTTCAAGCATTGTTTTTTCTAAATCAATAATTAAATTTTTCATGATTCTTTTCCCCCTCTTTGCTTTAAATGCCTCATATACTATCACAAATACTAAATCTTGTCAACAAGAAACGAAAAAACAGGTATTATTCCCTGCCACATTTAAATAAAACATATCCTACTATTGCTATTACAACTATAATTATAGAAAGTATAATAACACTTATTTTACCACTTTTGGTAATTGGAAGTGATGAATCATCAGTATCATCATACATGTTAGATAAGTACTTCTCATACGAATCAGATAAGTAAAAACGATCTTTTGTTTTAAAAATACTTTCAAAGTAGTTTTTAAAACTAACTGGTAATTTTCCCTTGTTCTTATTATATATTTTTTCAACATCTAAAGATGACGCATCATTATTTATTTTTTCATCCGTTAATAGTTCTAAACTAGTTACCGCAAAAGCATACAAATCAGTTTTATCTGATACAATTTTATATATAGGATCTTGATATTTTAAAGATACTT
>UQXK01000007.1 GCA_900544985.1 uncultured Eubacteriales bacterium | reverse complement strand
TCGTATGAACTTCTATTTTTTTCTTCCTGTTGCACTTGATAGTATAATCCACCAAAACAAAAAAGGAATGTATAAAATATACATTCCTTTTTCTTTTTTCTAGCAAAATTATACGCTGAGCTTTGCGGAGTTGATCTTTACTCCGGGACCCATTGTCGAAGCGACAACGCAGCTCTTTATATACTGACCTTTAACAGCGGCAGGTCTTGCTTTTATAACGGCGCCTACGAGAGCATCAAAGTTCTCTTGAAGCTTTTCGGGACCGAAAGAAGCCTTTCCGATAGGGCAGTGGATGATATTTGTTTTGTCGAGACGGTATTCAACTTTACCTGCTTTTGCTTCTGTTACTGCACGAGCAACGTCGGGAGTAACCGTTCCGGCTTTCGGGTTAGGCATAAGACCCTTAGGTCCGAGCACTTTACCGAGTTTACCGATAACGCCCATCATGTCGGGAGATGCGATTACAACGTCGAAATCAAACCAGTTCTCTGTTGTGATCTTTGCAACCATGTCTTCTGCGCCTACGTATTCTGCGCCGGCAGCTTTTGCAGCTTCTGCTTTGTCGCCTTTTGCGAATACGAGCGTTCTTACCTTTTTACCTGTACCGTTGGGGAGAACGACAGCACCGCGGACCTGCTGATCTGCGTAGCGGCTGTCAACACCCAAACGAAGGTGAAGTTCTATTGTTTCATCAAATTTTGCTTTTGATGTCTGGCATACGAGAGCGATTGCTTCGTTTGCGTCGTAAAGTTTTGTTTTGTCGACGAGCTTTGCGCTGTCCTGATATTTCTTACCTTTAAACATTGTTTTCTTCCCCCTTTCAGTCAACTACCGTAATTCCCATGCTGCGGGCTGTGCCTGCAACCATGCTCATTGCGGATTCGAGAGATGTCGCATTGAGGTCGGGAAGTTTGGTCTTTGCTATTTCTTCTACCTGTGCTTTTGTGATGCTTGCTACTTTTGTTTTGTTAGGAGTAGCGGAAGCGGTTTCGATGCCGCAAGCTTTCTTTATAAGAACAGCAGCAGGGGGAGTCTTTGTGATGAAGGAGAAAGAACGATCTGCGTAAACTGTGATTACAACAGGGATTATAAGACCCATATCGTTCTTTGTTCTTTCATTGAACTCTTTTGTGAAAGCCGCTATGTTAACGCCGTGCTGACCGAGAGCAGGACCGATAGGCGGCTGGGGAGTTGCTTTTCCTGCGGGGATCTGCAACTTGATGAAAGCAATTATTTTCTTTGCCATAAAAATTACACCTCCAAATGTGGTATCCGCGGAAGAATTAAAGAATTTTTCTTCCTCCCACCTTTACACACGCCGCGGCAAAAATGCGGTGTATGCGAATGTTTTTTAGTCTTTGTTAAGCTCTACGCTGGAAGCGTCGAGTTCCACGGGAGTCTCGCGACCGAAAACGGATGCAAGAACCGTGATTTTTTTGCCGTTTTCCGAAACAGAATCCACTTTTCCGGTAAAACCTGCCATGGGTCCGACTGTGATCTTGACTTCATCGCCCTTTGCGAATTTGGAAGTTTCGACATGAGCTGTCTCAACGCCGAGCGCTTCTACCTCGCTGTCCGTAAGCGGTACGGGGCGCGAGCCGGGACCTACAAAACCTGTTGAACCTGTAATGTTTCTTACGACATGCCATGTTTCGTCCGTCATTATCATTTTTACAAATACGTATGCGGGGAAGAGCTTTAATTCGGTCTCTTTCTGCACGCCGTCCGAATTTGTTTCGACGATTTTTTCAACGGGGACTTTGACTTCGATTATCTGATCCTGTATTCCGCGATTCTCGATTATTTTTTCGAGATTTGTTTTAACCTTGTTTTCGTAACCGGAATAAGTATGAACGACATACCATCTGGCCTCGTTACTGTTGCCAATGCTCATCGTCTATCTCTCCTTTTTGTTATCTGGGGATAATATACCATACAAGGTTAAAGAGTCCCTTTACGCCCTGTGCAAGACCGAAGTCGAGAAGAGCGAGTACCGCACCGAAAATAACGATGCCGGAGAGGACAACGGCGGAATTCTTAAAGAACTGTTCCTTACTGGGCCATACGAGCTTTTTGAATTCGCTTCTGTAATCGCGGAAGAATTTTCCGATTCGTTTGAAGAATCCGACTTTTTCTTTCTTGTCCTTTTTTGCGGGCTTGTCGTTTTTGGAAGACTTGTCGGCTTTTGCGGGCTTTGCGTTTTGTTCGAGCTTTTCGTCCTTTTCGTTAGCCATGATTTCCTCCTTGTTTAAATCGTGTTGCGCTCAGAGTTTACGATCATTTTGTTTCTTTGTGCACGGTGTGCTTGCGGCAGAACTTGCAGTATTTTCTGAGTTCAAGTCTGTCCGGATCGTTTCTCTTGTTCTTTGTGGTATCGTAGTTTCTCTGCTTGCATTCCGTGCAGGCGAGAGTAACTTTGATTCTTACGTCACTTGCCATACTTTCGGCACCTCCTGATAAAAATTGAAGCTTGTTATGAAAATACATAAAAAGGCTTCTGTTGAATTTAAAAACAGAAGCCCTGTGCATTTTAAAAATACGGAAAATACGCCGCGGAAATAGTCCCCGACATACCCGTGTTATTCAAAGTGATTTCGGCCCTGTTTTCGTACCTCCCTCTGTGCGAAAAAAGAGTATTCGCAGAGGTATAATAAGAATATCATAAAAACATACATATGTCAATAGTTTTGGCATCTTTTTCAAAAAAACGTCACATAAAGACACCATTTTTTGATATTTTCGGTGTTTTTATAAACAGAGACGGAAATTTTATTCACTGAAATGTTTTTTGAAAAGCTATATTTTCGAAATTTCCGTTAAGACAGTAAGATATACTTTTCTTTGTGAGGTTGTAAACGACGGACCAGCGCGTGGTATCCTGTGCGCCCGCGCCGAGAATTTCCATCGCTTTTTCCGGGTCCGAAACGGAATATCCGTGCTCTTCAAGAGATTTTTTGATTGCCGACGTTCTCTTTTCGGAATCTGCGGCGTTTTTGTCGGTGTATACTTTTTTGCATTCTTCGCTTATGTAAGTGTTCGCGACGGCCTGGACCTTGTCTTTTTTATATTCGATGACGAGCTTGTTTTCCGCATATTCTATAACGGCGCTCTTTCCGGAAGCGTCGGAAACAAGATAGTGATACGCATATCCGTCCGTGTGAAGACTGCATTTTTCGAATATTTCTATCGCTTCTTCGAGCGTTGCCGCGTTGTCGAGCACGTTTCGTATCATCGTTGTAGATGTAAGCGCGGGACCGTTTTTTCCTTCTTCGTGTATTTCGGGAAATTCGAGAAGAAGTATGCTTATCGCAACGCCTTTTTCGTTTACTCCGTCGAGCGGAATATACGGGGCAAAGAGCAGGGGAGACGTTCCGCCCTCTATTTCTTTGCTGATTTTTTCTTCGTCATATATTCGTATACTTTTTATTCCGATAAATCCGAGGTTTACGGTGGAATACGATTCATACCCGTTTTCGGGCGCAGTGTGGACTACGAGATATGCACCCGTGTTTTTTGCGTCCATGTCAAAATTTCTGCCGTATATTATGTCATTATCGGAACTTTCCGTCAGAAACGCGGAGCAGCCGTATCCTATCTGAGACAGATCTATTTTCATATCGGGGTATTCGGATAGTGTGAATTTTACAAGCTCTTCGTTGCTCTTTACTCCGATTTTCAAAAGCGAATCGAATTTATAATCTTTATTGAAGTCGAGATATGCGAAATTTCTGCTTTTGTCGATCAGCTTAAAAGGAAAATTTTTCTGCGGGTCGGTTTTTTCGCCCGTAGTTGAAATATCCGCAGTGGATTTTTCCGTTGATGTTGTATCCGATACTTGCATTTCTGTCGTTTTTCCGATATTTTGCTTTGAGCACGACGACAGGGAAATCACGGAAAAAGAAATCATCAGAAACAGAAGAGTGCAGATGATTTTGTTCCTCATTTGACCACCTCGTTTTATAATTCGGGCGCGGCGCTCTGTTTTTTTGACTGATATATCGCATTATACATAACGCTGTCCGTGAAGCGTTGCATTTTTAAAATTGCCTGATTTGAAAATCAGTCTACGAAATCGAATTTGAGTCCGTATATATCGACGGCGGAACCGTCGCTTATTCCGAGAGAACGCATTTTTTCTATTATTCCGTTTAATCTTAATGCGCGCTGGAAATACATGAGCGATTCGCGGTCGTCGAGGTTTATTCCGCGCATGAGATTTTCAAGCCACGCTCCCTCTACGATCCATTCGCCTTTTTCGAATCTTGCGGTTATATCTGTGGGATTGCTTTCTTCTTTCTTCTGCGGTTCGAGGACTATTTCCGGCTCATATATCGTGAGAGGCGGAAGCGATTTTAATTTATCGCTTATTTTGCGGCAGAGAAGCGCGGTGTTGTGTTTTGTGGCGGCGCTTATATAGATAAGCTCGTATCCGTTGTCCGAAACGAATTTTTCAAAAGCGGAAAGATAGGCTCCTTCTTCGAGGACGTCGCATTTGTTCGCGGCGATTATCTGCGGACGCGAAGCGAGTTCGGGACTGTATTTTTTCAGTTCCTCATTTATCGTTTTTATATCTTCGACAGGGTCTCTTCCTTCCGTTCCCGCCACATCCACGACGTGCACGAGAAGCCTGCATCTGTCCACATGACGGAGAAAATCGTGTCCGAGTCCAAGTCCGTCGGACGCGCCTTCGATAAGTCCCGGAATATCCGCCGCGACAAATCCGTCTCCTCCGTCTACATCGACGACGCCGAGCATTGGAGAAAGCGTTGTAAAATGGTAATTTGCTATCTTCGGTCTTGCCGCGCTTATAACGGAGAGAAGAGTCGATTTTCCGACATTGGGAAGTCCGACAAAGCCTACGTCGGCGAGCATTTTCAGTTCGAGGATTATATCGCGTTCTTCGCCCTTGAAGCCCGTTTTGGCAAAGCGGGGGGCTTGTCTTGTCGGTGTGGCAAACCTTGCGTTTCCGAATCCGCCTTTTCCTCCGCGCGCAACTATGAACGGTTCGCAATCGCTCATATCTTTTATGACTTTGCCCGTTTCCGCGTCCTTTATTACCGTTCCCTCCGGAACGTAGAGAGTCAGGTTTTCGGCATTGGCGCCGTGGAATTTCTCCGACATTCCGTTTCCGCCGTTTTGCGCCGTGAATTTTCTTTTGTTCTTGTATTCGAGAAGGGTGTTCATACCCTTTGCTATTTCTATTATGATATTTCCGCCCGTGCCGCCGTCGCCGCCGGAAGGACCGCCGTGGGAAATATATTTTTCCCTGTGGAAGGCGATAGCTCCGTTTCCGCCGTCGCCTGCTTTTACATGAATCTTAACATGGTCGTAAAAATCTGCCATTTTATTTTCCTTCTTCGTATGATTTTAGTGTGGGGAGTATTCCGGAACCGCAGAAAAGTCCTTTTTCAGAAAGCTCTTCCAGCTCTTTTTGACTTACCCATTTTGCGTCCGTCGTCTCGCCGGGCAGTAGTGTTACTTTCTCTATGGGGAAATCCGCTTCGAAAAGCCAGATGTCGCATAGATCTCCGTGCCAACCTTTTTCCCCGTCGTCCCAGAGTCTTTTTACTGTTTTTATAAATGTTCTCTTTGAATCCGTATGGTCTATTCCCGTTTCTTCTATCGCTTCACGGAGAGCGCCCGTTTCGCTGTCTTCTCCGCTTATCACGCTTCCGCCTGTGAATTCCCATTTGCCGGGAGCGGGCTTTTCGGGGGCGCGTTTTGTTATAAAATATTCTCCGCGGGAATTTTTTACTACGACGAAAACCACTATATGCCATGCGGCGCACCCTTCGTGTTTTCCGCGCTCGACGGTTTTTCCGAGCGGCTTTCTGTCCTCGTCATAAAGATCCCAAAGCTCAGCCATTTTGTTCTCCTTCGTTTATCATTTTCATAAGTCCGTCTTCATCGATTATTTTTATACCGAGCGCTTCCGCCTTTGTGAGTTTTGAGCCTGCGGCGTCTCCCGCGAGCACGAAATCCGTGTTTTTGGATACGCTCGAAACACATTTTCCGCCGTAGCTTTCTATTATTTTGCCGGCCTCCGAACGTGAAAGTGTGGGCAGCGTTCCCGTGAGGACGAAAGTTAAACCTTTAAAGATATCGCCTTTTTTCTCCTTTTCGTATCTTGTTTTTACTCCCGCGGATTTTAACTTTTCAACAAGCTCTTTTGTCTGGGAGTGAGAGAAAAAGTTTATAACGTCGTCCGCCGTTATTTCTCCGAAGTCCTCTATTGAGACAAGCTCTTCTTTTGTCGCGGAAAACAGATTTTCTATGTCCTCGAAGTGAGAAGCAAGGCTTTTCGCCGCTTTTTCGCCGATATTTCTTATTCCGAGCGCGTATATGAGCTTGTCGAGCCCGCGCGATTTTGAATTTTCTATCGATAAAATAAGCTTTTCCGCGCTTTTTTTACCCATTCGTTCGAGTGGTTCGACTTCCTCTGTTTTTAAAGAATAGAGATCGGATATATCTTTTACAAGTCCCGCCGATATAAGCGATTTTACAACAGCCGGTCCCATGCCCTCTATATTCATTGCGTCTCTCGAAGCAAAATGTTCTATATTGCGTTCTATCTGAGCGGGGCAGGCGCTGTTCGTGCATCTTGTTGCGGCTTCGTCGGCGTCCCTGTATACGGGTTCTCCGCAGGACGGGCAGTATTTCGGAAATTGATACGGCATTTCTTTCCCCGTGCGCATATCTTTGCAGACGGAGACGACCTCGGGAATTATATCCCCTGCTTTTTGGAGTATTACCGTGTCGCCTATGCGTATATCTTTTTCCGTTATAAAGTCTATATTGTGGAGCGTTGCCGCGGAAACGGTGGAGCCTGCTATTTTGACGGGGGTGAGAATCGCTTTCGGAGTCAGAACTCCCGTGCGCCCCACCTGCGCCGTTATATCCGTAACCTTTGTTTTCTGCTGTTCGGGCGGGAATTTATAAGCGACAGCCCATTTCGGCGTGTTTATGTTTTCGCCGAGAGTTTCGCGTTCCGCTATTATGTCGGCTTTTATTACGACGCCGTCTATATCGTATGAAAGTTTGCCGCGCTTTTCTCCGAGCTCTTTTATCCTTTCGGTTATATTAAAAGCGCCTTTGATTTTCTTTCTCTCGGGAATTACGTGAAAACCTTCTTTTTCGAGGTAATCGAGCCCTTCCGTGTGGGAGAGAAAAGTTTTTCCTTCGCAGCGCTGTATATTGAAGATGAATATATCGAGCCCGCGCTTTGCGGCGATCTTCGGGTCGAGCTGGCGAAGCGAGCCTGCCGCGGCGTTTCTCGGGTTTGCAAAAGGAGTTTTTCCGTTTTCTTCGCATTCGGCGTTGAGCTTGGCAAAGCTTTTTTTCGGCATATAGACCTCTCCGCGCACTTCCAGAAACGGGAGCTTATCGGGAAGTGAAAGAGGTATCGTCTTTATGGTTTTCAGGTTTTCGGTTACGTTTTCGCCTGTTATTCCGTCCCCTCGCGTCGATCCGCGGACGAATTTTCCGTCTCTGTATTCGAGAGAAACGGAAAGCCCGTCTATTTTCGGCTCTACCGAAAAATACGGTTCGTATCCGAGAACATCGGCGCTTTTGCGGAGAAAATCCTCCGCTTCTCCGAAAGAAAAAACGTCGGAAAGACTTCCCATTTTTACGTCATGTACAACCTTTTCGAACTTGTCGAGAACTTTTCCGCCGACTCTTCTTGTCGGAGAATCTTCCGTTACAAGTTCGGGAAAGAGCGTTTCAAGCTCCGAAAGACGGCGCATCATCATATCGTATTCGTAATCCGTTATTTCTGGATTATCCTCTGTATAATACAATTTTGCGGCGCGGTCTATTTTTTTTCGCAATTCGGATATTTCTTTTTTTGCATTTTCTTTTTCTGACATAAAAAATCTCCTGCGGATAATAGGACGTTTTTGTTGGCGAAAGATTGTTATTACTATTGTATTATATCAAAATTATTGAAAAAAAACAGGTGTTTGGCAAAAAAATATTGCCTGTCCCCGTTTTTTAATGTAAAATAGTTGCATAAAATAATTTTCGGAGGTTTTGTAATGAAAGTTTATGTTGACCGTTTCGAAGAAGATTTTGTCGTTCTTGTCGGCATAGATACGCGTTTTGGGTGCGATGTCAAACGGGAACTTATTTCTTTTCCTTTACATGAGGGGGACGTGCTCGAAGCCGAATTTTCGGAAAATGAAGAGTTTATTTCCGCAAAATTTCTTCCCGAAGAGACCGAAAAGAGAAGAGAAAAGTACAAAGCGATGATGGAAAGGCTTCGCAGGAAAAAATAATATTTTTGCTTTTATAAAAAGTTATCCGCCGAAGCGCATATTCCGGCGGATAATTTTGTTTTATTTTCGGGTATAACGGAAAAGAGATTCTACGGCTGACGCCATATCTTATCTCTTTCGAGAAGCTCCCAGTTTGCTTTTAGTATCATTATTTTTTTGCTTTTGGAATCCACAGACGGGGTTTTGTAAAGATATCCGTCCGATACCATTTGTTCGAGCGCGTGCGAGACGGCTTTTTTGCCGATTCCGCCTTTGACGGATATTCTCTCGATTATCTTTTCTTTTGTGGATTTTTCTCCGAATTCTCTGTGCACCATAAGATAGCTCATGTGATCCGCTATCATTTTGTAATAAGTTTTGTATGCGTCTGTGTCCGACGGAATTTCGCGATACCATGACGCACCGGATTTTAGCTGTGAGCTTACGGCGTTCGTTATGCCGTAAATGCCGACTTTTTTGTGGCAGACGTTTATTATGAAACGAACCACCGAACTGAAATGTCCGTCGCCCGTGAAGATTATGAATGTGTCGGTCTTTTTGCTCGTCATCGCTTTTTGATAAATGTAATCGAGCATTATGAAATCCGTGAAGTCTTTTTTGTAATATTCGCTGTTGTTCTGCGTGTCTATTATCATGCTGGTCGCATTTCGTATCTTGTCGAGTTCGCCGCGCAGTCCCTGATTTGAAAAATCGCCGAAAAATGCCATTTCTTCGATATCGTAATCTTTTTCAAGCTCGTCTTTCCATGACTTTATATCGGGTTTCATGGAATATTGTCTTTCCAATGATATATACCAGTGTTCGAAATCCACGACGGCAATACAGCGCGGAAGCTTTTTCTTTTTATTTATCATATTTTTTCACCTCCCTGCTATTTCTTATTTCGATATTAAATTTAACATAGTGCGCCTTTAAAGTCAATCAAAACATCGGTACGTTTACCAAAATTTAAAAAGATTTCTATTTTTACTGTACAAATCCTGTCCGTTGTGATATAATACAAGGGTAATATTTGTGTCCGATCGGATTTTTTTCGGTGCGGATATAAAAAGAATGTGTGAACAGGAGATTTTTTATGCTTACAGCTGTTGTGGGAATCAACTGGGGCGACGAAGGCAAGGGCAGAATGGTAGACCTTCTCGCCGAGCAGAACGACATCGTTGTACGCTACCAGGGCGGAAACAACGCAGGTCATACTGTAATAAACGATTTGGGAGAGTTTGTTCTCAATCTTCTTCCCTCCGGAATACTTCGTCCGGAAATAGTAAACGTTATGGGCAACGGTATGGTCATCGATATCAAACACCTTACCGAAGAAATGGGAAGACTTCGCGAAGCGGGAGTCAAAATTACGCCGGACAACCTTAAAATAAGCGACAAGGCGATAATCTGTATGCCTTACCACGTAAGACTCGATATTCTCGAAGAAGAGCGCCTTGCGGACAAGAAGTACGGTTCCACCCGCCGCGGTATCGCTCCGGTATACGGCGACAAATACATGAAAAAAGGTATCCGCATGGGAGACCTTTTCGAATCGAAGGAAGTCCTTTACGAACACGTAAAGAATATCCTCGATTACAAAAATCTCGTTATTTCCAAGGTGTACGACGCACAGCCGAACACGATAGAGGGAATAATGGCATGGATATCCGAATACGGTGAAAATCTCAAACCGTATATATGCGACGTAAGCGAATATCTCGAAAACGCCGTAAAAGACGGAAAGAACGTGATGTTCGAAGCGCAGCTCGGTGCTCTTCGCGATATAGATTTCGGTATATATCCCTATACTTCTTCTTCCTCCACTATCGCGGCATACGCTCCGATAGGCGCGGGAATCCCCGGAAAGAAGCTTGATCTTACGCTCGGTATAATGAAAGCTTATTCCTCCTGCGTAGGCGAAGGACCGTTTACCTGCGAGCTCTTCGGCGAAGAGGGAGAAAAGCTTCGCGAAGCGGGACACGAATACGGCGCCGCAACAGGCAGACCCCGTCGCTGCGGTCCGTTTGACGTAGTAGCTTCCAAATACGGCGTAAAGGTTCAGGGCGCCGATGCAATCGCTCTTACAAAGCTCGATGTTTTAAGCTATCTTGACAAAATACCCGTTTGTGCGGCTTACGATATAGACGGAGAGAAAACGACTTCTTTCCCGACGGGCGACAGACTCAACCGTGCAACTCCCGTTATAGAATACCTTGACGGTTGGAAATGCGATATTTCTTCTTGCAGAAAGCTCGAAGATCTTCCCGAAAACGCCGTTAAATATATCGAATATATCGAAAAGGCTACCGAATGCAAGATAAAATATGTCTCCGTCGGTGCCAAGAGAGAAGAATACATCGAAATTTTTTAAGGCTTAATAAAAATGGAAAATAAAAGTGTTGTGATAACAGGTGCTTCGCGCGGTATAGGCCGCGCGTGCGCCGTCGCCTTTGCAAGGTGCGGATATAATGTACTTATCGGTTACAACCAGAACAAAGCGGCGGCAGAAGAAACTCTTGCCGCCGTTCTGTCTTTCGGGGTCAAAGGCGTTATATTTGCCGCCGATATTTCAAAAAAAGACGAGGCGCGCCGTCTTGTTTCAAAAGCCATGTATGAATTCGGGCGTATCGATGTTCTTGTCAACAATGCGGGAATCGCAAGAGCAAATATTATGACGGATGTTACAGAGAAGGATTTTTACGATCTGTTCTCCTTAAACGTCGGCGGAGTATATTTTGTCTCTCAGGCGGTTATTCCTGAAATGATAAATGCGGGCGGCGGCAGAATAATAAATATCTCCTCTATGTGGGGGCAGGTCGGCGCTTCCATGGAAACGCTGTATTCTGCGACAAAATCTGCGGTGATAGGTCTTACAAAAGCCATGGCAAAAGAGCTTGCGCCGTCAAAAATAAATGTAAACTGCGTTTGCCCCGGCGTTATAGATACCGATATGAATTCCTGCTATGACGAAAAAACGATGGAGGACCTCAGGCTGAGAACTCCTCTCGAAAGAATAGGCACGGCGGAGGACATAGCCGGTTCCGCTTTGTTTTTATCTTCCGACAATGCGGATTTTATAACGGGCGAAGTATTATCGGTAAACGGCGGTTTTGTGATCTGATATCGCTTTTAAAAGGAAATGCCCCCTGGGATTGCACGGATTTTATAACGGTAACAGCCGTATAGTGTGCATTTTAGTTAGATTTTTGTGTTTCCGTCTCATAACTTCGGCGATTTTGAAAGTTGCCGATTAAAATCACGAATGGATCTTTATATGATTTTTCGGTATCCGGAGGAGGAAAAATGCTTGAAAAAACTTATGTAACCCCATTGGGTACGATTCATTATTGGATCAATATGATCAATGATGATATTGTAACATTGGTGTTTTTGCCCGGACTTACAGCAGACCATAGATTATTTGATAAACAGATTGAGTACTTTGAAAATAAATATAATGTATTTGTCTGGGATGCGCCTGCCCACGCAGACTCGTGGCCGTTTGATTTTGACTTTGATCTTTTTGATGAAGCAAAATGGTTAAATGGAATTTTCGAGCAGGAGAACATAACAAAACCGGTCATTGTCGGGCAATCTATGGGCGGTTACGTCGGGCAGGCGTACGCCGAATTATATCCTGAGAGTTTAAAAGGATTTGTCTCCATTGATTCAGCTCCGTTACAGAGAAAATATGTAACCGGAATTGAAATCTGGCTGTTAAAACGTATGGAACCGGTTTACTTTTATTATCCTTGGAAATCTCTGTTAAAATCAGGGACAAAGGGAGTAGCGGTATCAGAATACGGGAGAAGGCTGATGCATGAAATCATGATGGTATATGATGGAGATAAAAAGCGATATTCCCGTATCTCCGGTCACGGATTTAAAATTCTTGCAAATGCAATGGAAAAGAATTTGCAGTATGAAATCAAATGCCCGGCATTACTTATTTGCGGAGAAAAGGACCACGCCGGTTCATGTATTCGGTATAATAAGGCATGGCACAAGAATACAGGAATTCCGTTGGAATGGATCAAGGATGCCGGACACAATTCAAACACGGATAAGCCGGAAATTGTCAATCGTTTAATCGAGAATATAGCAAAACAATCACGGTAACAGACTGTTTGATTTACATCTGTTTTATCGCGGTTTGTAAAATAATATTGTTTTTTTGGTTCTGCGAAGGGTTTTGAAAATCAATCATTAGCAATATAAAAAGTAAAAAGAACTGAAAAATGGGCAGAAATTTTGTTTCTGTCCATTTTTGTATGGGAATATTTGAATTTACAAGTATTTACAGTGAATGTCGTCGCGCGTTTTCCTGTTTTTATATAGCTTTCACCGCTTCTTCTATTGCCGAAGCTATTTTGTAGGCGGGGAAATCCTCCGAAATTTTGGGCACGTGGATAAAAGCTATACCCGTATTTTCGCTTTTGAATCTGTATAACAGATTATAGTACAGATCGTTGCATACATAAGTCCCCGCGGAATATGAGACGGAGGATTTTATGCCGCAGGCGTTTATTCTCTCCGCCATTTTTCTTATCGGAAGATTCGAAAAGATTGCGTCGGGACCGTTTTCAGCGATTTTTGTGTCGATCGGTTTTTCGCCCTTGTTGTCCGGAATAGACGCATAACGAAGATTTATTGCGATCATTTCCGGCGTTACGGCATTTCTTCCCGCCGCTTGCCCCAGGCTTATTATTGCGTTTGCATTTTCTTTGACCGCTGTATCTTCCGCAATTTTTGCCGCCGTCCCGAATTCTACGGGAAGGAGAGCTTTTACTATATTTTTGTCGCCGATTTTTTCTTTTATAAGTTTTAATGCTTCTGCCGAGGAATTTGTATTATCTCCGCCGAACGGCTCGAAGGCTGTTATAAGTATTTTCATTGTTTTTCCCGTGGTTATTGATTGTTTTTTGTGTAAGTGTATTTCAGTTAAATTAAAATTATTGTTTTATATTTTTAATTCTCGTGCCGATGAGTCCTATTTCCGAAAAATCCTCTGCATTGTGGCGGATTATGTAGTCTATATAAGACATGACCATGTTTGCCGTAAAGAGATATCCTAAGGGATTCATGTGATTGTTTAGGAAAAATTTCATTTTGAATTTTTCATCGTACATTGGCGCGTATTTGTGAAGATCCAATACGTATGTGTTATCGAAATATTCGGAAAGCTTATAGAGAAGCTCTGCATGAGCGATCTTTTGTCTTTCCCGCGGACCGTTTTCGGCTTCGCGCGGCATTGTCATAAGAAAGAATTTTGCGTCGGGAGATATTTCTTTCAGCCTTTGTATAATGGCGGAATAATAACCGGCGAAATTCTTTGTGTTTTGGGTGTGATCCTCTTTACATATATCTTCTGTTGTGCCGATTTCACCTTCCAAATTCAGAATATCGTTTACGCCGAGCGCGATGATATATGCGTTGCACATCTTTTCTTTATCCCAATAGCCCATTTTTTCGGCAAATGAGTTTATGTATTCTTTTGCGGTCATTCCTCCGCGTGAGAAATTGTAAACGGTATTTCCCGCCGCCCTTGCGATAAACTGTCCCCAGGAATAATCGAATAAGTCGTTATAGTGTTTTTTGCCGTCTTCACCAAGCGTTTCGAATTCTCCTGACGAAAGGCTGTCGCCGACGCAGCCTATTTTGCGAAGTATTCCGCACATACCGGGCACATTTTCTATATTGTCAAGCGGTCTTTCGTTTTCATCGTTATAGGATTTTATAAATTCTTCAAAATTCATGTCATGCCTCTCTTTTGCTTTATCTTTTAAAAATAATTTATGTTTGGTATTTGCGATATTTCAGTATCATTATATAGTACACGATTTTAAACTTCAATATGAGAACATAAAAAGAAATGTTTTTGTGTATTATGATTGACTTTCCCGCTGTTTTATGTATAATTATTACAAAAAGATTTTAGAGGCGGCTATGAAACTTTTTTCTTGCTCGGATTATCCGATAGAAGTACACGGTCTTGTGAATTTCCAAAAAAGCGGCAGTTTTGAGCGGCTTCCCGAAGAGATAATGCAAAAATTGCCGAATTTAAGGCAGTTCGGAAGCAGGAGTACAGGCGGTAGGATCACATTTAAAACCGATACGAAAAAACTGTATTTGAAACTTGTCTCAAAAACATTTATAAGAGATGTGGGAACGACTCAGATAGGTTCTTCCGGAATCGACGTTTACATAGGCGACAGGAAAAAGGGAATATTCATAGGCTCCGTTTATCCGACAGGCGCGAAAAATACGGATCCGCTTAATTCCGAATCCACGTTTTCGCTCCCCGGCGAAATTACCGATGTGACTGTATTCATGCCGAAAAACGAAATAATAGAAAATATATTTATAGGCATAGATGACGACGCGTCGCTTTTCTCTCCGACACCGTATGTAAATGAGCTTCCCGTTGTTTTTTACGGTTCTTCGATAACGGAAGGCGGGAGCGCCGGCAGATGCGGAAATGCTTATACATCTTTTCTTTCGAGGCATCTCAATATGGATTATATAAACTTCGGTTTTTCCGGAAGCGCAAAGGGCGAGACGGAGATGGCGGAGTATATAGCATCTCTTCCGATGAGCGTTTTTGTGCTCGACTACGACCACAATGCTCCCGATGAAAAATTTCTCGAAAATACCCACGAGAGATTTTTTAAAACAGTAAGAGAGAAAAATCCGTATCTTCCTATTATAATAATGACAATGCCGGATTATATGTATGACGAGGCGTCGTGTGAAAAAAGAACGGCTGTCATAAGAAAAACATATGAAAACGCGATAGAGAACGGGGACAAAAACGTCTATTTTATAGACGGAAAGACGTTTTTTGGCGATGATGATGTTTTTGCCTGCACTGTTGATAAAATACACCCGAATGACCTCGGTTGCTACCGCATGGCGAAAGTTATAGAGAAAACTCTTTCTCCTCTGTTAGAAAAAATCGGTCGATAAAATTTTTTTTAGTTGGATTTGCAAATATAAACTACGGAGACATAAAATTTAAATGATATATCTTATTTTTCTTGACATAGACGGCACAATACTTTCTTCCGAGGGAAAGATCCACGAAAGGACGATAGAAGCGATAAGAAAGGCGCAGGAAGCGGGAAACAAGGTGTTTATAAACACGGGACGTTCCGACGGAATAATTCCGCCGTGGCTTCTCGAAAAAGTACATCCCGACGGCGTTGTAGCGGGTCTTGGAGCATTTATAAGAGTCGGAAACGAGATACTTCTTGCCGATGTTTTGAATAAGGAAATGCTGTCTTTTGCTATGGATATAGCGGACGAATGCAATGATACGCTTATAATAGAAGGAGAAAACGACAGCGCAAGCTACAACGGCGTCTGCTATTTGGGAGAAGAGCACATCGTATGCGGAATAGACGAGCTTTTTGAAAGATATCCGAATATACGCGTTTCAAAACTTACTTATCTCCACAGGCTTCCCGAGGAAGCAGTGGCGAAGCTCGATACCGTCTTTGCCGTTTTCAATCATCCTACATATGCCGAAGTCGGACTTAAAGGTTACAGCAAAGCAACCGGAATGGAATTTTTGCGTCTTCGTTACGGTGTCGATAACGACCACGTTATAGCCATGGGCGACAGCGACAACGATAAAGAGATGCTGAGCGCCGCCGGTATTGCGGTGGCTATGGGAAATGCTCTTCAAAGCATAAAAGAAATGGCGGATTTTGTAACCACGGATTGTAAGGACGGCGGCGTCGGTTACGCTATCGAAAAACTTGTTCTCGAAAGATAAATTCAAAAGAATTATTTCTTGACAAATCGAATTTTATCGGTGTATAATACATAAGATGTTTGATGAAAAATGCGCAGAATTGATATAAATTCCGCGCCTTTTTTGCTGTATCGCAGTTTTCAGGTAGCTTTTCTCGGATAAAGACTCCAAAGTATAAAAAATCAAAATGGAGGATTTTTATGGAGAAGACAGAAAATTCCAATATTCTCGGTACGGAAAAGATATCAAAACTGATGTTTAAATTTTCCGTTCCGTGTATATTGTCACTTCTTATAGGCGCGCTCTATAACATAGTGGATCAGATTTTTATCGGTAACAGCGAACTCAGTACGCTCGGAAATGCGGCGACGGGTGCGGTTTTTCCGATATTTATAGTCGCCCAGGCATTTGCCTGGTGTTTCGGCGACGGATGCGCGGCATATCTTAATATCTGTCAGGGGAAAAAAGATACCGCCTCGGCTCATAAAGCGATAGGTACGGGGATAACCGTAACACTTTTTTCCGCTTTTGTTCTGATGGCGATTTTTTATCCGCTTAAAATGCGTCTTTTGCCTGTTTTCGGCGCTTCCGAAAACAGTATAGGAATGGCTGTCGAGTATTTTGATATAATTCTTGCATTTTTCCCGGCGTATATGCTTTCAAACATGATAAATTCCGTTGTACGTTCCGACGGGAGCCCCACGTGGGCGATGATCGCCATGCTTATCGGTGCCGCTACAAATCTTATTCTCGATCCGATATTTATTTTCGGTTTTCACTGGGGAATGAAAGGCGCGGCGTTTGCAACGGTAATAGGACAGGTTATATCATTTGTCCTGAGCGCGCTGTACCTTTTCAAAACAAAGACATTCAAACTTTCCGCGAAAAGCTTTATTCCTGATTTTAAGGCTTTTTCAGGTGCGTTGAAACTGGGGATATCTACATTTGTCACGCAGATGACTATACTTGTGATTTCCGTTACCTGCAATATATTCCTTTCAAAATACGGTGCTTTGTCCGTTTACGGCGTCGATATACCGATAGCGGTTATAGGAATAGAAAGCAAAGTGTTCACCGTCGTAATAAATATTGTTGTGGGAATAATTCTCGGCTGTCAGCCGATAATAGGCTACAATATGGGGGCGCAAAAATACGATAGGGTGAAAAAGCTTTATTTTTCCATACTGTTCTGTACGCTTGCCGTCGGTGTGATGTCAACTGTTTTATTTGAATTTTTTCCTGATAAAGTAGTGGGACTTTTCGGAGCTCCGACGAACATACCGAATCCTGACGATTACTGGATATTTGCCGAGAAGTTATTCAGAATATTTCTTTCTCTCATAACTTTTACGTGTGTTGTGAAAATGTCTTCGATATTTTTTCAGGCTGTCGGAAAACCTGTTTATGCAATAGTTACGTCGATAATAAGAGATATAGTCTTTTTTGTTCCTCTCGTTATAATATTGCCGAAATTTTTCGGTATCGAAGGTATACTTTATGCCGCTCCGATATCCGATATTGTCGCTATGGCAGTAACGGTCGTTCTTACTGTTGTTTATATGAAAAAACTCAAAGCGTATATGTAAAAAACAGCGCCTTTAAAGGCGCTGTTTTTTATATTAGTAGATTGCTGTTTTGCTATATTTCGATGTGGTAAAAGCGATTATATGAGAGCAACTGGAATGCGGCGGGTCGCCGCTACTTCCGTTTTAGTTTGAAGATGCAAATTTCTGCTTTGCTTCGTTTATTTTCTGTGCTTCCGCCTGTTCAAGCGTATACCAGCCCTTTGCGCTCATCTTTTCATATATTGCATTCTGCATTACGAGCATATCGTTGAGCGCGCATTTGAATGTTGCGTGTACATTTGGAGTTGAAGACTCTATTGCGCCGTGCATCATAAGATCGCACATTCCTTTTACGTTGCCGAGGACTGTTGACATCATTACTTTATCATCCATTGTTTTTTCTCCTTAACCGTTTAAAAGAGTGTAGAATTTGGAAAAAGTTTCGCTTTGCTTTGTGCTGAGATCTTGAAGGAAATTTCTAAGGCTCGCATCCTGTATCTGAGATGCAAAATCGGCGCAGCATTTTTTGTTTTCTTCTGTGTGTCCGAGGGCATCCTCGATATAGAGAAGTTCTTTTGGTGACATATCAATACCTCTTTTCTTTTTTTGATGTTTCTATGATACCCATGAATTATAGAATTTTATTCAATTTTTTCGGTAATATTTTATTTTGGTATTGAAATTATTTTTTGTATATGATATTATTACAAGCGAAATATTGTCACTTGAAAATAAAATCAAGGTGACAATCGGAGGCTTTTATGGATGAGAAAAAAGGAAATTTAAATGAAAAAACGAGAAAAAGGCTTTACGATACAGTATATATAGCGTTTTTTGCCGCGCTTATTGCCGTTTGCTCATGGATATCGATTCCTTCGGAGGTTCCGTTTACGCTTCAAACATTTGCTGTTTGCGTGAGCGTCGGACTTTTGGGCGGAAAGAGAGGAACTGTCGCTGTATTGGTCTATATATTTTTGGGGCTTGTCGGAGTTCCCGTATTTGCGGGATTCAAAGGCGGCGTCGCCGCGCTTGCCGGAGCAACAGGGGGATATATAGTAGGCTTTATATTTACTGCGCTTGTTATGTGGCTGTTTGAGAAAATTTTCGGAAAGAAGATTATATCTCTTACTGTTTCTATGATACTCGGTCTTGCCGTTCTTTATATTTTTGGAAGCGTTTGGTTTATGATTATATATACGAAAAATACGGGTAGTATCGGTTTTACCGCCGTTCTTTTAAAGTGCGTCGTTCCTTATATGATTCCGGAGGTTATAAAGGTTTCTCTCGCTGTTTTTCTTACGTCGAAACTGTCAAAATTTGTGAAAAAGTGATTTTGAAAAATGGGTATAAAATAAAAAGCGAAAGCGCAAAACGCGCTTTCGCTTTTTTGTGAGGTAAGGAATGTCGGGGCTTTTGCCGTGGGACCCCAACCAAGGGACTTTTTGTAAAAAGTCCCTTGGAACTTCAAAAACTTCCTCCCAAATAGAGCGATGTGTCTTAGGGAAATTCTTTGGCCTACCTTTCTTATAAGAAAGGTAAGTTTTCGATACGTCCCGATTTTATGGCGTCTATATTTTCTTTGATACGCTCTTCTTCCCAATCCCACCATTTTATTTCGAGAAGTGAGGATATTACTTCATCGGGAAAACGCTTTTTTATCGGTCTTGCGGGAACTCCGCCGACAACCGTGTACGGAGGCACATCTTTTGTCACTACTGCGCGAGTGCCGATTATGGCGCCGTCGCCTATTTTAACTCCCGGCATGATGACAGCCTCAAATCCTATCCATACGTCGTTTCCTATGACGATATCTCCTTTGTTGTCCCATGAATCGGTTATGTCCTTTTTTTCAAGCTCCCATTCCTCGAAAAATAACGGAAATGTATATGTGGAAAAGGAAGAAAGCGTATGATTTGCGCTTGTGAAAATAAATTTTGCTCCGCAGGCTATGGAACAAAATTTTCCGATGATCAGTTTGTCATTGTTTATCGGGTAATGATAGAGCACATTGTTTTTCTGAAAATCTCTCGGATCATTTATAAAGTCGTTGTATACCGTATAATCTCCTACAAAGATATTCGGGTCTGTAATAACGTTTTTCAGATATACTGTCTGAGCGTCGTTTGAGCGCGGATATATTTTATCTTTATTCATCGGCATAGTAAACCTCTTGATTTCTGTAATTTTTTTATTGCACTATACCAATTTGCCGAATACAGCGTTTCATGCCTGTCACCTCGAAAAACAAGATTTTATAAATCTGTATTATATTGATTTTTATTTTACTCTGACGGTTATTTCTCCGCCGCGGAGTATTGTGTTTTCTCCGTTTTCTTTCTCTACGATAAGTCCGCCGTCGTCGTCTATTCCCACGGCTTTCCCGTCGTGCTTTTCTCCGTTTTTAATGTAATATATGTCTTTGCCCAAGACGTATGAGCGCTCTCTGTATTCGTTTAAAAATTTGCGGTTTGAAAGGTCGTTTGTAATATCGAAAAACTCCTTTGCTGTTTCCGCGGCGATGAGCGAGCGGTCCGCGTCCGAAACGTCAAGCGAGGAGGCTCTCTCTTTTATGTCTTCCGGGAAATCGTCCGTCGAAATGTTTATCCCCACGCCGACAACAATTCCCGAAAGCTTTCCGTTTTCAAGGTCTGTCACCGCTTCCGTGAGTATGCCGCAAATTTTTTTGTCGCCGAGGTAAAGGTCGTTTACCCATTTTATCATAACGCGCTTGCCGGTGTTCTTTTCTATCGCACGCATGGCGGCGACAGATGCCGCCGTTGTAACAAGCGAAGCGCCTGAAAGGGAGGAATCTGGTGTTATTATTATCGAAAAGTATACTCCTGTCGATTTTGGTGAATAGAAAGTTCTGCCTAGCCTTCCGCGACCCGATGTCTGTTCGTCCGCGACGATTATCGCTTTCCCCGAAAAGCCGCATGAGAGCATTCTTTTCGCTTCGCTGTTTGTGGAATCTATCACATCGAATATTTTAACGGTGACGTCGTTTCCGAGGATTTCTTCGATTTTGGTTTTCGAAATTATTCCGTTTCCGGACAAGAGAAGATACCCCTTGTTTGTCACCGACATTATATTACATCCGTCTTTTTTCAGTTCGTTTACCGCTTTCCAAACGGAATTTCTCGAAACGCCGAAAAGCTTTGCAAGCGTTTGCCCCGAAATGTATTCGCCGCGGCGCTTGGAAAGTTCGGAATATATTTTATCTTTGAGGTCCATACGTAAAAATCCCCCTTACGAAGAGAATTTTACATCAAAAGCAACTTCATGTCAACACAATCATTTTTTGGTTTAAGAGTGTTGATTTATCTTATAAAATATGGTAAAATACTTTAAATATATTATAAATAATATTATATTTTTATAGAGGAAAATATCCGGAGATATGAGCAGAGCTTCTTTACAGCAGAAAAAAGGCGGAGAGGTTTTATGCGAAATTTTCGTGATATGAGATTATCGAGGTAAAATGAATTTTAAATTTATGGCTACCTGCCTTTTCGGGTTGGAGCATCTTTTGGGCGAAGAGATAGACGCCCTTGGGTACAAGAGAATAGAGACAATAGACGGACACGTTATATTCGAAGGGGACATTTCCGCAATACCTCGAAGCAATATATGGCTTCGCACGGCGGAGAGAGTATTTATTCTTGTCGGAAGATACAAAGCGGAAACTTTCACCGATCTTTTTGACGGCGCGTATTATCTTCCGTGGGAGGAATGGATAGGGAAAAACGACGCATTTCCGGTAAAAGGACATTCGGTAAAAAGCCGTTTATACAGCATTCCCGATTGCCAGAGCATTGTCAAAAAGGCTGTTGTGAAGCGCCTTTCGGACAAATACGGCGTATCGTGGTTTTCCGAAACGGGAACAAAATATCAGATAGAATTTCTGATATTGAAAGACGAAGCATTCCTTATGATAGATACTTCGGGAATTGCGCTTCATAAGCGCGGGTACCGTCCGCAGACGACGATATCTCCCATAAGAGAAACTTTGGCGGCGGCTCTTGCAAAGCTTGCGCGCCCACGCGAAGATGTGCTTTTCTGGGATCCTTTCTGCGGAAGCGCCACGATTCCGATAGAGGCGTCCCTTATAATGACGAACACCGCTCCCGGAATCGGTCGCGGATTTATAAGCGAGGGATTTTCGAATATCGGCGAGTCGGCTTGGAAGAACGCAAGGGAAGAGGCGAAAAGCCTTGTGAAGTGCGAATCGGCTTTTGAAGCGTACGCTTCCGATATAGACGAGGACGCGCTGAAAAGTGCGCGTTCGGCGGTTTCGAAAGCCGGAATGAACGCTCATATAAAAGTATTCAAAAAGAATGCTCTCGAAATAGAGACAGAAGGGCGGCGCGGAACGGTAGTCTGCAATCCGCCTTACGGCGAGCGGCTCGGTACTCTTTCCGAGGCAGAGGAACTTTACAAACGCATGGGCGCGCATTTTAAAACGCTCGGCTCTTGGCAGATATACGTTATAACTTCTCATGAGCGTTTCGAGCGCCTTTACGGCAGAAGAGCGGACAAGGTGAGAAAATTATATAACGGCATGATACCGTGTTATTACTATCAATTTTTCAAAAAGGACATAAGAAAATGATTTGTGAAGCAGTAAAAAAACTTGTAAATTACGCAGAAAAGTGCGGACTTATCGCCGAATGCGACCGCAATTTCGCAATAAATTCGCTTCTTGCGCTTCTTTCCGTCGATTTTTATGAGGACAAAGAGGTCGGCGACGCTCCTCTTGCGGAAATACTATGCGAGATAGACGATTACGCGTTTGAAAAAGGAATTATAAAGGACAACACCGTGACAGAGCGCGATCTTTTCGATTCGCGCATAATGGGTGCCCTTACGCCGCGTCCGAGCGAGGTCATAACAAAGTTCAAAGACCTTTATTCCGTATCTCCGGAAGAGGCGACGGACTGGTACTATGATTTTTCGAAAAACACGGATTACATAAGGACATACAGAATAGAAAAAGACGTAAAATGGCTTGCTGAAAGCGTTTACGGCGATATAGACATGACGATAAATCTTTCAAAGCCCGAAAAGGACCCGAAAGCTATCGCCGCGGCCAAAAATGCGCCGCAGAATTCATATCCGAAATGCCAGCTCTGCCCGGAGTGCGAAGGGTACGCGGGAACGCTCTCTTACCCCGGCAGAAGCAATCACAGAATAATCCCGATAAAGATATCGGGCAAAGATTGGTACTTGCAGTATTCGCCTTATGTTTATTACAATGAGCACTGCATAGTCCTTTCGGGGGTTCACGAACCGATGAAGATAGACAGATCGACATTTACGAAAATGATCGATTTCATCTCTCTGTTCCCGCATTATTTTATAGGCTCCAACGCCGACCTTCCCATTGTCGGCGGTTCGATACTTTCACACGACCATATGCAGGGCGGAAGGTATACTTTCGCCATGGAGAAAGCACCGATCGAGAAGAAAATCGTGTTCGACGGCTTTTCCGACGTCGACGCGGGAATAGTGAAATGGCCTATGTCGGTCATAAGGATTTCCGCGGAAGATCCCGAAAGGCTCGTCCTTCTTGCGGACAGGATACTGTCTTCTTGGAGAGCATACACGGATAAGAGCGCTTTTGTGTTCGCGAATACGGACGGCGTGCCTCACAATACGATAACGCCGATAGCGCGTATGCGCGGCGGAAAGTACGAATTCGACCTTGTTCTCCGCAATAACATAACGACGGAAGAACATCCGCTCGGCGTTTATCACCCGCACGCCGACAAACACAACATCAAAAAAGAGAATATCGGTCTTATAGAGGTTCTGGGACTGGCTATTCTCCCCGCGCGTCTGAAAAAGGAAATGGCGCTTCTTGCGGACGCCGCAGTCGCGGGAAAAAATGTCCGCGATGTTGAGGAGATAAAAAAGCACGCGGAATGGTTCGATTCGTTTAAGGACAAGTATACATTTACAAATGAAAATGCGGAAAAGATACTTAAAGACGAGATAGGAAAAACATTTGTAGGTGTTCTTGAAGATGCCGGAGTTTTCAAATGCACAAAAGAAGGCAGAGAGGCGTTTATGCGTTTTGTCTTGTCCGTTTAAAAAAACAAGGAGGAAAAAATGATAAGAAAACTTGCAAAATGTATAAGAGAGTATAAGCTCCCGACGATATTTACGCTTATTTTTATCATAGGCGAAGTCGTAATAGAGTGTATAATCCCGTTCAAGATAGCGGATCTTGTAAACTTTATAAAGAACGGCACCGATATGAAAAATATATTGGAAACGGGAATAATACTTACGGTAATGGCTCTTGTATCGCTTGCCTGCGGAGGACTTGCGGGATATACCTGCGCGAAAGCTTCCGCCGGATTTGCCAAAAATTTAAGAAGCGATATATTTAAAAAGATACAGACCTATTCGTTTATAAACATAGATAAATTTTCTTCGTCGTCTCTTGTAACGCGTCTTACGACGGATGTTGTGAACGTTCAGATGTCTTATATGATGCTTATAAGAATGGCGGTAAGATGTCCCCTTATGCTCATATTTTCCATAATAATGGCATACAGAATGGGCGGAATGCTTTCTATGTCTTTTGTTATAATAATACCGATACTCGTATTTGCGCTTCTTCTTATAGCGCGCAAGGCTATGCCTGCATTCAGAGCGGTATTTAAAAAATACGACAGACTTAACGAATCCATTGAAGAAAATGTCCGCGGTATGCGCGTTGTAAAAGGCTTTTCACGCGAGGAGCACGAAAAGAACAAATTCGGCAAAGAAGCGGAAAATATACGTGCGGATTTCACAAAGGCGGAGAGAATAGTCGCGATAAATACGCCTGTAATGCAGCTTTGTATGTACATAAACATGATATTCGTTCTTATTGTCGGCTCTAAAATGGCGATAACGAGCGGCGGCGCTCAGATAGACGTAGGTCAGATGTCCGCGATGTTGAACTACGGTATGCAGATACTTATGTCGCTTATGATGCTCTCCATGGTATATGTAATGCTTACGATGTCCGTGGAATCGGCAAAGCGTATAACCGAAGTTCTCGATGAAAAGCCCGCGATAGAAAATCCCGAAGATCCTGTAACATGTGTTGCTGACGGTTCTGTCGATTTTGAAAACGTAAACTTCAAATATTCGGAAAAAGCGGAGAGAAATGCACTCTCCGATATAAATATTCACATAAAATCGGGCATGACTGTCGGAATAATCGGCGGAACGGGAGCGGGAAAATCGTCTCTTGTTCAGCTTATCCCCAGGCTCTACGATATAACCGAGGGAAGCCTTAAAGTGGGCGGAAGAGACGTCCGCGAATACGATCTCGATACGCTGCGCGGCTCTGTCGCAATGGTGCTTCAAAAGAACCTTCTCTTTTCGGGAACGATAAAAGAAAATCTTCGCTGGGGCAATGCCGATGCGACCGATGAAGAAATAGAGGAGGCGTGCAGACTTTCCCAGGCGGACGAATTCGTGCGTTCTTTCCCGGACGGATACGACACGCATATAGAGCAGGGAGGAACGAACGTTTCCGGAGGACAGAAACAGCGCCTTTGCATAGCGCGCGCTCTTCTCAAAAAGCCGAAAATACTCATTCTCGACGACTCTACAAGCGCCGTCGATACAAAGACGGACGCGCTTATAAGAGCGGGATTTGAAAAATACATACCCGAAACCACAAAGATAATCATAGCGCAGCGCATAGCTTCCGTGGAAAACGCGGATATGATAATCGTTATGGACAACGGAAAAATTTCCGCGACAGGTACGCATGACGAACTTTTAAGATCAAGCGAAATATATAAAGAAGTATATGAACAGCAGACGAACGGAGGGGATAAAGATGAGCAATAAGCCCGGAAAAAGAAAAATCAATAAAAATGCGCTCGGACGTCTTGTGAAAATGCTCTTTAAGTTTTATCCCGTACTTGTTCCTCTCGCGCTTTTCTGCATAATCTTTTCGGCTGTCGCGTCCGCGATACCGGCGATATTCCTTCAAAAGGTAACGGAGGCGGTCGAAATATGGCAGGCGAGCGGAGACTGGGTTTTGGCAAGCAAAGAGATACTTCCCGACGTTCTCGTCCTTGTCGTATTCTATGTACTCTCTATAATCACGATAACTCTCGATACGCAGCTCACGGCTTATATCACGCAGGGATTTCTCTGCAAGATGCGCCGCGGAATGTTTGACGGAATGCAGGATCTGCCGATAAGATATTTTGATACGCATAAGCACGGCGACATAATGAGCTACTATACGAACGATATAGACGCTCTTCGCCAGCTCGTTTCCCAGTCGCTTCCGACGCTTGTGAGAGCTTCGATAATAGTTTTGAGCGTGCTCGGAATAATGCTCTGGTACAGCATATGGCTCACCCTCATTCTTCTCGTGGGCGTCGTCGCAATGATGCTCGTTTCGAAGAAGATAGGCGGAGGCTCCTCAAAATACTTTATACGCCAGCAAAATTCGATAGGCCGCACCGAGGGCTTTGCCCAGGAGATGATGAACGGTCAGAAGGTCGTAAAGGTATTCAGTCACGAAAAAGAGAGCGTTGAAGAATTCGAAAGAATAAACAACGCGCTCTACGAGGACAGCAGACGCGCTCACGCATACGCAAATACTCTCGGTCCGATAATAATGAACATAGGCAATGTCCTCTACGTTATAATCGCGATGGTAGGCGGACTTTTCCTTATTTCGAACGTAAAGAACTTTTCTGTTTCGGGAAGAGCTTTCGATATAAGTATAATAGTTGCTTTCCTCTCTATGACAAAACAGTTTACGGGAAACATAAATCAGGTTTCCCAGCAGATAAACTCTATTGTAATGGGTCTTGCGGGCGCAGACAGAATATTCTCTCTCATGGATGAAAAGCCGGAAGCGGACGACGGTTATGTCACGCTTGTAAACGCGAACATTGCTCCCGACGGAACGATAAGCGAAACCGCGGAGCACACGGGAAAATGGGCATGGAAGCACCCGCACAGCGACGGTACTCTTACATATACTCCCCTTGAAGGAGATGTGAGAATGGTCGATGTCGATTTTGAATATGAAGCGGGAAAACCCGTGCTTCACGATGTATCCGTTTTTGCAGAGCCGGGACAGAAGGTAGCTTTTGTCGGAGCAACAGGCGCAGGAAAGACGACGATAACAAATCTTATAAACAGATTTTACGATATCGCGGACGGAAAGATAAGATACGACGGAATAAACATAAACAAGATAAAGAAATCGGATCTTCGCCGCTCGCTCGGAATAGTTCTTCAAGAGACCAACCTTTTCACGGGATCTGTAATGGACAATATACGTTACGGAAAGCTTGACGCGACGGACGAAGAGTGTATCGCCGCGGCAAAGCTTGCGGGCGCCGATGACTTTATAGAAAGACTTCCCGACGGATATAACACAGAGCTTTCCAACAACGGTTCCAATCTTTCCCAGGGACAAAGACAGCTTATCGCAATAGCGCGCGCGGCGGTCGCCGATCCTCCCGTTATGATCCTTGATGAGGCTACTTCGAGTATAGATACGAGAACGGAAGCTATCGTTCAGGCGGGTATGGATTCCCTTATGAAGGGACGCACTGTGTTTGTAATAGCGCACAGACTTTCGACCGTTCGAAATTCCGATGTCATAATGGTTCTCGAACACGGAAGAATAATCGAAAAAGGCAGCCATGAAAAGCTCATAGCCGAGAAGGGCAAGTATTATCAGCTATACACGGGCGCATTCGAGCTTGAATAAAATGATTAAAGAGGTAAAATGATGAAAAGAATAGTTACGGTGCAGGATATTTCCTGTGTGGGAAAATGCTCGCTCACGGTCGCTTTACCTATAATATCCGCTATGGGAACGGAGGCGGCGGTACTTCCTACCGCCGTCCTCTCCACCCATACGATGTTCAAAGGATTTACTTTTTGCGACCTTACAGATGAAATAGAGCCGATAGTCGCTCATTGGAAAAAAGAAAATATGGATTTTGACGCGGTCTACACGGGATATCTCGGTTCTGCGCGTCAGATAGCACTTACAAAGGACCTTATATCGAAATTCAAAGGGGATAATACACTTGTTCTTGTAGATCCCGCTATGGCGGACGGCGGACGTATGTATACAGGATTTGAAAAATCGTTCGCGCTCGAAATGGCGACGCTCTGCTCCGTTGCGGATATAATAGTACCCAACTTGACAGAGGCGTCTTTTATGCTCGGAGAAGAGTATGTCGCCGAAGGATATGACGAGGAATATATAAAGGGTATGCTTAAAAAGCTCACGGCTCTCGGCTGCAAGACCGCCGTTATCACAGGCGTCAGCTTTGAAAAAGACAAGCTCGGCGTTATGTCATATGATTCCGAGAGCGGCGAGTATTTCTCTTATTTTAGAGAGAGAATACCCGAAAGCTTTCACGGCACGGGAGACGTTTTTGCATCGACCTTCCTCGGCGCTCTCATGAGAGAGAGAAGCGTGGGAGATTCGCTTAAAATAGCGACTGATTTTACCGTTGAGTGCATAAAAGCGACGCTTGGCAATCCGCAGGAAAGAAAATACGGCGTGAACTTCGAAGAGGAAATTCCTTATCTTGTGTCGAGAATGGACAAATAATAAATCTTTATGTCGTATCATTTCGTACGATTTTTGCTTGTTAAGGAATTCTTAATATATTGAAGGCTTGTTTATTAAGAACATGAGAGTTATAATATAGCCATATAAAGAAAAGCTGAACAGATTTGGTCATAATGGATTTTGTATGAAAAATATCCTTTGTTCGGCTTTTTATAATGTTTGCTTTTGTGTTTTTCGATAATGGAGCACCGGACTTTAAAAAATTAAAACGTGCTCACGGCTTTTGTATGAAGAAAAGAAGGACTTGCCGTTTGGAATGCAAATTTGTCCATCTTTGATATTCCGCAATCTGAATTTTGTTTGTGTTGAAAAACAGTCGTTAAAAAATTTTTGTCACAGGCTTTTGTTATGAGCATGTGAAATTTGAAAAACAGAAGTTATCGGGAGATTGAAATGAGAGTTCTGGAAATCGTTAATACTGTTATTGCGATTCTTTTTTTTGTGTGTTATTTTTATCAGTTTGTTTATGTGCCAATACCGTTTTTAAAAAAGAAAAAATTTAAAGGGGAAATAAAGCAGAACAAACTTGCTATTCTTATATGTGCAAGAAACGAAGAAAATGTAATAACAGACCTCATAGATTGTATTTGGAAACAGACGTATAACAAGGAACTTCTGACGGTTTTTGTTATGGCGGACAACTGCGACGACAAAACGGCAGAGTTTTCAAGACGCGCCGGTGCCGTCGTTTACGAGAGACATAATACAAAACTTATCGGAAAGGGCTATGCGCTTAATCAGCTTCTCGAAAATATTTCAAGGGATTATCCAGAGGGCTTTGACGGATATATTGTTTTTGATGCGGACAACCTTTTGAAAGAAGACTATATCGAGAATATGAATCGTGTTTTTTGCAACGGTTACGATATAGTCACAAGTTACCGCAATTCCAAAAATTTCGGTCAGAACTGGATATCCGCAGGATACGCTTTGTGGTTCTTGCGCGAATCCGTATATCTCAATTATTCGAGAATGCTTGTCGGATCGAGCTGCGCCGTTTCGGGAACGGGATTTATGTTCAGCAGAAAGGTACTTGAAGAGCAGGGACATTGGCCATTCCATCTTCTTACCGAGGATATAGAATTTTCCGTGCACCACATATTGCAGGGATACAAAATAGGCATGGCAAAAGACGCCGTGCTTTACGATGAACAGCCCACGACTTTCCGTCAGTCTTGGAGACAGAGACTCAGATGGGCGTGCGGATTTTTGCAGGTGTTTAAAAAATACGGAGGAAAGCTTGTAAAAGGCGTATTCAAAGGAAGCTTCTCTTGTTTTGATATGTCCATGAACATTATGCCTGCGGCGATACTTACGATAGTAAACATCATTTCTAATATAGTTTTGTTTATCATGGGAATAAAGAGCGGAAATACCGCGTATGCCGTGAATGTTGTTTTGAGAAGCTTCTGCTGGATGTACTTTGTTGTTTTTGCCGTCGGGCTTATAACAGTAATAACGGAATGGAAGATGATATATGTAAAGCCGTGGAAGAAAATTTTATATACTTTCACATTCCCGCTGTTTATGTTCACTTATATTCCGATAACTTTTGTTGCGTTCTTTAAGAGAAAGGTAACATGGAAACCTATAACTCATCACAAAGCGGCCTCTTCCGTCCCGACCGAGACCGTAGTAGAGGCGGAATCGTAAAAATGCGATCCGCCCCTATTTTTATAATCATATAAAGTTCAGCGGAACGGATTTTGATGTTTTGCGATGTGAAGATATTGTAAAAGCGATGATTATTTGGATTGACAGATAGCGGCGACCCGCCGCAATATCGCATGAAGCTGTGCGAAACAAATTTTGCGTTCGGCTATATTGAGCTTTGAAAAAACGATGATTATTGATTTGCCGGCAGCGGCGACCCGCCGCAATATTGCAAAAAAGCCGTGTAGGACAAATTTTGTGTCCGGATATATTGAGATTTAAAAAGATCGATAAGATTGATTTACCGGAGGCGGCGACCCGCCGCAATTCATTTGGATTTAAGAGGAGAGAGTATGTATAACATTCTTGTTTGCGACGACGAAAAAGATATTGTGAGCGCGCTGAAAATATATCTTTCCGCGGAAGGGTACAGAGTATTTGAAGCGTACAACGGGCGAAATGCGCTCGACATAGTAAATAAAGAGGATATCCATCTTGTCCTTCTCGACATAATGATGCCGGAGATGGACGGGATAACCGCAATAACGAAAATACGCGAGATATCGAATGTTCCCGTTATATTGCTTACGGCAAAATCAGAGGATACGGACAAGATTCTGGGGCTTAATATCGGCGCCGACGATTATGTTACAAAACCTTTCAATCCCGTCGAAGTAATGGCAAGAGTAAGATCCAATATCAGACGCTATATACAGCTCGGAGGCGGAGAGATAAAACCTTCGAGAATAATTATCGGCGGTATCACTATCGACGACAACGAAAAGACAGTTTATCTCGACGGGGACGCGGTATCGCTTACACCGAGAGAGTACGATATATTAAAGCTGTTTATGCAGAATGCGGGAACGGTATTTTCTCCGAAAGAGATATACAAAAGAGTATGGGGAGAAAATCCCATAAACGCGGAAAATTCCGTTGCCGTGCATATACGCCACCTGCGGGAGAAACTGGAAATAAATCCTGCCGAGCCGAGATACATAAAAGTAGTCTGGGGGCAGGGGTATAAGATAGATAAGGGATGTGCGGAATGAAAAAACTTTCTAAAAATCTTGCCGCGAAAATAGTCGCGTGGATACTGCTTATATTTTTCTCTCTGATACTGTCGGCAACGGTGGCGTCCTGCCTTATAATGGTGGGGACAAACGCGTACTGGGACGGCGGGTGGAGGCTTAAAAATATAGTGCTCGAAGATTTATACAAATTCGATTCGGAGTGCATATATTATTATACCGCCGCCGTTCTCTCCAACGACGGACAGAAAATAAAAAATTACGGTTACAAAGAAACGTACAGCAAGGAAAACAGCAATATTTACTTTGTTGTGACCGACAAAGACGGCAATATTATAATAGACAACGGCTCCGACGACCCGTACCAGATGAAATTCGAATATACGGACAGTGTGCTTCTCTACGAAGAAAGAGAATCGATTTCACAGATGTTCGATACGTATAAAGATGCGATGAACTATTACAGCGATATGTCTGCGAAATACGATGTTGTCTCTCACGGAATAGAGCAGATCGGGGAAGTGGGAGATGAACTTGACGTCAAGTACGAGGTCACGATTTCATATAGCCGAAGAGAGCAGAAAGAAGTCTCGGTAAAAGCGTACCTCAGAGAAAATCTCGTTGCAAAAGACAGATACTATTACTGCATGAAAACGCTTGATTTTATGATAAATGCGAGATACGCTCTTATAGCCGTCGGAGTGATTACCTCGATACTTTGCATTATTTTGGTTGTATTCCTATGTGTCGGAGCGGGGCGCGTCACGGGTGTTGACGGCGTGAAGCTGATGCTTGTCGACAAGATACCTTACGATATCTATCTCGGAATTTCAGCGCTTATTATTTTCTTTGGAATTGAGCTCAGCGCCGAATCCAAAAACTTTGTGATTTTCGCCGTTGCATTCCCGATATGTCTTATAATATTCTTTTCATGCATCGTCACATTGTCCGCGCGCGCAAAGGGACCGAGATGGTACAGAAATACGCTTATATATTTCGTTTTCAAAATGTTGAAGAAGTTATGCTCTTTTATATGGCGCGGAATAAAGTATGTTTGCAGAAATTTGCCTCTTTGCTGGAAAGCTTTTATTGTATTTCTTCTTGTAAGCATTGTCGAACTTATCTTTTTGTCCGCGAATATGAGCACATACGGATTATTCTGGGTGATTGAGAAATTTGTTCTTGCCCTCGCTCTTATTTATACGGTTGTATCATTGAGGAAATTGCAGCGTGCAGCGGGAGAAATGGCAAAGGGCGATCTTTCGTACAGAGTGGATACATCCAATATGATTTGGTCTTTGAAGAAGCACGGCGAGGATCTGAACGCCATATGCGACGGAATGTCCGACGCCGTTCAGAAGCAGATGAAGAGCGAGCATATGAAAGCGGAGCTTATAACAAACGTTTCGCACGACATAAAGACTCCGCTGACATCTATCATAAATTACACGGCTCTTTTGAAAAAAGAAGGCGTAAACTCCGAAAACGCAAATGATTATCTGGACGTTATAGAAAGACAGGCTAACAGGCTTAAAAAGCTTACGGAGGACGTAATAGAAGCATCGAAAGCTTCTACCGGTTGCATAACCGTCAATGCTGAGAATACGGATGTAAACGTTCTTCTTTCGCAGGCTGTCGGAGAATACGAGGACAAGCTCGAAGAAAAAGGTCTTGAAGTTGTGATGAACTTCTCCGAGGAATCTCCCGTGATATATGCGGACGGCGGGCTTACCTGGCGCGTATTTGACAATCTTTTCAACAACATATGCAAATACTCGCAGGAGGGAACGAGGGTATACCTCAAAACAGATGTTGTCGGAGAAGATGTTGTTATAACTTTCAGCAATATATCGAAAAATTCTCTGAATATTTCGAGCGAAGAGCTTATGGAAAGATTTGTCCGCGGCGACGCTTCGAGAAATACGGAGGGAAGCGGACTGGGACTTTCGATAGCGCAGAGCCTTATTGAACTTCAAGGCGGAAAGTTCGTTTTGAAAATAGACGGAGACCTATTTAAAACAGAGATAATTTTCAAACTCAACAAATGATAAAAAAGCGGTGTGAAATTGATTTTTTTCACGCCGCTTTTAAGTTTTCATACGATTTTAAAGAAAATAATAAAATGTTATTTTTTATTTTTTGTTTATGTTGACAATAGTCTTAAAATAAGGTAAAATAACGCTGAATATTTGCTTTATACTTTTTAGTTTTATATTTTGGGGTTTAAACGGTATAAAGCACATAAAAAATAAAAACTTTCAGTATTTACAAAAAGGAGAATAACGATGTTGGCAAAAAAACCACCCATGGGCTGGAACTCATGGAACACTTTCGGCGGAAATATAAACGAGGATGTTATACTCGAAACAGCCGACGCTATGGTAAACGAAGGGGTGCTTGACGCGGGATACGAATATCTCACAATAGACGACCACTGGTCCGAAATGGAAAGAGACAGCAACGGTATGCTTGTTGCGGACCGTAAGTGTTTTCCTCACGGCATGAAATATGTAGCCGATTATGTTCATTCCAAGGGACTTAAATTCGGAATGTATTCCTGCTGCGGTCCCAAGACCTGCGGAGGATATCCCGGAAGCTTCGGTCACGAGTTTGATGACGCAAGATATTTTGCAAGTGTAGGCGTTGACCTTTTGAAGTACGACAACTGCTACCATCCTTCAAATCCCTCTATGCTCAGCTATAACCGTATGTCCCTTGCCCTCAAAGCGTCGGGACGCGATATACTCTTTTCCGCCTGCAACTGGGGAAATGAAGAAGTATGGAAATGGGCGCGTTCTGCCGGAATAGATATGTACCGTTCCACGGGCGATATTTTTGATACATTCGAATCTATAAGAAAGCTTTCCGAAAGCCAGATACCCAACCTCGGATATTCCGGCGCAGGCTGCTTTAACGATGTAGATATGCTTGTCGTAGGACTCCGCGGCAAAGGAAATGTCGGCGTTGACGATGGTTGCACAGATTCACAGTACAGATATCATTTCGCTCTTTGGTGCATGTTCATGTCTCCTCTTATGATCGGTTGCGATATAAGAAACATGACTCCCGAAACAAAGGAACTTTTGCTCAACAAAGAGCTTATTGCAATCAACCAGGACGAAGAGGCGCGTCCTCCGATGTTCATAAGAGACAATCACGGATTCAGAGAGAATATTATATGCTTCCGTCATCTTGCAAACAACGAATTTGCGATCGGTTTCTTCAATCCTTACGATAAGGACCAGACCATAATGCTTCCTTATTATGAAATAGGACTTGATCCGCTCTGCAAATACGGTTTGGAAGTAAGAGACGTAATGTCCGGCGAAGATCTCGGCGTAAACGAGGACTATTTCGAAGCAAAGGTTCCCGCTATGGACTGCCGTATATTCCGCGCAAAACTTGTAAAGCTCGGTTAAGATGGCTCTTTGCAAAGAATGCGGAAAATCATTGTTATTTGATGAGATAGCTATATACCGCCGTCTTGTATACCGCGGCGCTGAGGAGTTTTTGTGCAAGGAATGTCTTGCGGCTTCTTTTAAAATAAGCGTTGCGGAGATAGACAAAAAGATAGAACATTTCAAAGAAATAGGTTGTACGCTTTTTAAATAAACAATAAAAAATCCTTTCCGTAAAAACGGAAAGGATTTTTGTTTTTCGATTCTAAATACTTTGTTGGTTTGATTTGAATACGTCTGCGACTTCGTTTATCGTTATATATGCTCTGGGGTCGAGATTATGGACGATGTCTTTCATTTTGCCGATCTGAAATCTGTTTATTACAAAATATATCATTGTTTTCTCGGATCCCGAAAATCCGCCGTATGCCGCTATCCTTGTCATTCCGCATTTGAATTCTTCCGAAAGCGCCGCGCAGACCTCGTCGGGATTTTCGGTTATTATGGTTGCGGCTTTCGAACGGTCAAGACCTTCCACGATAAAGTCTACCGTTTTCAGATTTGCAAAATATGTCACTATCGAATAGAGCGGGAGTATCCAGCTGTGAAGTATGATCCCTGCGATGATATAAATTACGGCATTGTACATCATGCAGAAAGTTCCGACTGTTACGCCTATCTTTTTCGCGAATATTACGGCTAAAACTTCGATTCCGTCGAGAGCTCCGCCGAAACGTATGGTAAGTCCGCTTCCGATACCGGAAAGGACGCCGCCGAACAGCGCGCAGAGAAGCAGATCCGTTCCCGCAAGAGGGGATGCTATCGTCACGTCTATCGGCAATACATCGGTTATAAGATAGGAAACGATTGAATATATGACGACGGTGAAAAGAGAGTAGATCGTAAATACCCAGCCTTGCTTCTTAAAACCGAACAGAAATATCGGTATATTCAATATTATGAGAAAAAACGAAAGAACAAGAAAATCGGGCGTTATTTGCGCGAGCAGCATTGACGTTCCCGAAATTCCGCTGTCGTAGAGGTTTACGGGGTAGAGAAATATAGTTACGCCGAACGCGTTTATTATTCCGGCTATTGTAAGCGCTGCGAAGTTTATCCATTTCAGTTTTGTCTTTTGTATCTTTGGCTTTGTTTTTTTCAGCTTCATTTTTTCTCCTTATTCTGAATTCGGTCAAAAAATATATGTTTTTGAATCATTTATATTTATTATATCAATTTTGCTTTTTTACGTCAACAATAAAAAATGTAAATTTATAATTAAAATATATTTGAGAAATTCCGAGTTTCAAACGACAGATAATATATGGAACTTTTTGCTGTTTTTATATGGATATTTTATTTACTTCATGATTACTTTATGGTAAAATTATAACAATAAAATCTTTTGAAAAGTATTCGGCAGAAAAGGTTGGCAAAAATGGATTTTATAAAATGCGGAATCGAATATCTGGATGTACTCTCCGATATGTATTTCAGGGTAGTGGAACATTTGGAGAAAAATATAAATTATCCGAAATGGTCGAAAAACTATCCTTGCAGGGACAGCATAAAAGTTGCAATTGAAAAAGGAGAGCAATACGTATGCTCCCAAAACGGCGTGGTATTAGGCGCCGCCATTCTTAACGAGGACCCGAACGGAAATTACGATGTCGGGGATTGGAGCAAGCCTTTGAAAAAAGGCGAGTATCTTATTATACATACGCTTGCCGTCGACCCGCTTCACGAACATAAAGGTGTGGGCGGATATATGGTTGATAAATGTATCGATATTGCCGAAAGCAAGGGATACAAAGCTATCAGACTCGATGTAGTGCCCGATAATATTCCCGCAATAAATTTGTATAAGAATAAGGGTTTTACTTTTGCGGGAATCAAAGATCTTTCAAGAAATATAAACGGAATTCCTTTATTCGGACTTTATGAGCTGAATTTTTGAAATGTACCGTAGGCTGTATAATTCGGACAATAAAACAATTCTTTTAAAATAGACAAACAGACGGAAAAATCCGTAAAGATATAAATTTTAAAAATTCCGAAAGGAAAATGTAGCATGGATAAAACATTACAAAATTTCAAATCGGCACTTATGTGCGATAAAGCAAAAAAGATATATAAACAAATACCGCTTGTTTTGAGCGTATTATTTGCCGCATTTTCTTTTTTTGTCGTTATTTATTACACCGTTTTCCCGGCGGAAGGGTATTTTCACTCCGATTGCACGGATACGATATTCTGGGCGCAGGCGTCGGCGGATTCGGGAAAAGTATTTGACCCGAATTTCGTCTATGCGGCGATGCTGCCGTTCGGCGCTTCCGTCTGGCTTATTCCGCTGATAAAGATTTTCGGTGTTACGATGGCGACCCATGTTGCGGGAATGGTTATTTTTGCCTGCCTTTTCTTCGCTTCGATAATATTTGTATGCCGCAGTATGGGGTGGAGCTGGAATTTTACTCTTATTTCTTCCGGAACGGTAATGCTTATAATGTCGTCCAGCGACAAGCTCCGCGAAATAATGTGGGGACATGTTATTTATTACAGCTTAGGGCTTCTTATACTCTTTACCGGACTTGGACTTCTTATCAGAATGTACAAAAATTTCGAGCTTGGAAAAAAGAAAAAAGCGTATGTATACGCAGTGCTTCTTTTTATTCTTACAATGCTCGGCGCTACAAACGGATTTCAGTGTATCGCTATATATACGCTTCCTATCATCGTTGCTATCGTCGCGGAAGCGGTCTTCAATTCGAAGGACAAGCTTATATCCGCGAGAAATTCTTACCTCGGATTCGGAGCGCTTCTTTTGATTGCGGCTACTCTTTTGGGATATATAATTCTTATGCTTGTCCGCGGAGATATAAGAGCCGGATACGCCGATGCTTACTCTTCTTTTGAAGATGTTTCAAAATGGACAAGCCAGCTTCTGAAATTTCCCGAGAGCTATTTCTCTCTTATGGGCGTTAAACTCGGAGATGATACAGCGACCGCGCTCATTACGCTTGTAAATCTTATAAAAGCAGTAGCGTCGCTTGTTATACTTATTCTTCCCGTAATGCTTCTGTTCCTTTACAAAAAGATAGAGGAGATGGGAACAAAACTTCTCCTTTGGGCTCATATAACCGTTACGGCTGTCATAATGGCGGGTTTTGTATGCGGAAAGCTTTCCGCCGCAAACTGGCGCCTTACCCCTATTGTCGGCACTAGCATTCTGACATCCATAGCCTCAATAAGAACGATGATCTCTTTAAAGGGAGAGACGCGCATTGTATGGAGCAGACTCGGCGCCGTATTTATGATAGTTCCGATATTGTTCTCCTTTGTAAACGCGAAGGAGATCACCGGAATGCCGAAAGATTACGGAAAAGACAACGAGCTTCACAAGCTTTCCGCTTTTCTTGAAGAAAACGATCTTGAATACGGATATGCGACATTCTGGTACGCGCAGGCGCTGACGCTTATTTCCGATTCGGAGGTGCGCGTGCGCTGTATAAATGCCGATTCGAAAAGCGGCGTTACTCCTTATTATTATCAGACGAATTTCAACTGGTATAAGGACCAGGAGGGCGTGGATAAATATTTTGTCGCTCTCAACACGTACGAGGCAAGTAACGCAATATACAATACCGACTGGAAATATATCACGGACGAATATTTAAAAGAAACCCTTATATTTGAAAATTTCAGAATATACGTCTTTGACAAAAATGTATTCAGTATCGAAAAACCGTCGGATTCGCAGGGATAAAGTCAATTTCAAAACGGGGGATTTATGAACGAAATCATCGCGTCGCGTCAGTTTTCGCCTTTATATATATGGCTTGATATAGCTTTTCTTATTGTGTTTGCGGGACTTTTGATATATAAGAAAAAATATATGACGCTTGTTGTAGGGATTATAATGGGTGTTGTCTATATGCTTGTGGATTACGGGATATTTCATCTTGTTTGCCATTCGCGCACGATATCGGAGGGGCACAGCCTGTTTCTTGTCCTTCTCTGGATGTCGATGAGTTACGGATTTACGAATTTCACGTGGATATGGCTCTGGCTTTCGAAAGATAAACACCTTTTTGAGTGGTCGTTTCTTATTCTTTCCTGGTGGGTATGCTGTCCCATTATCGCAAAAACTTTTTACAAGGGAAGCGATATGATAGTCATAAGCCGCACGACGGGCGAATATCACGGTTATATGGCTTTGATACTGTTTATAGGGTACTTGGGCGTAATAATATATAATTTCGCCGTGAAAGATCCGAAAAGACGGGTAAATATTCCGTGGATACTCGCAATAGGCGTTCTTGTTCAGTTTGGCTGGGAAGCGGGGCTGCTCTTGGGCGGAATAAGGAGCGCGGGATTTTCTGCCTCACAGAAAATATCTACGATAATAGTAAACTCGCTTCTCGAAACAAATCTCGGAATGCCGTATGTATATTTTATATTTGCGTTTTTGACCTCGCGTTTTACGGAGCGGTTTTCAAAAAGAGGGAAAAAACTTACGCTCTCGGAGCGCATAGAGGAAAACAATCTCGAACGTGTAAGGGAAAGATAAAATTTTATAGCTTATTGATTTTAAAAAATCGGGATATTGCTGTTTTTTGACGAAAAGCAATATCCTGATTTTTTTTATGAATCTTTGATTTTCAGATAAAAAGTAAATAATATTTGAAGCCTGTGATATTCGCTGTCTTTATGTTGACATAAAGCTTTTTTGTGATATAATAATCCAATAAACGGGACGTTTGTGTTTTGCCATGCCGAAAACAGGCGCAAACTCCGAAAGAATATAGATTTTACAGAGGGTTATAATATGAAATCAATCTATATTTTAAAACTCAAATGATAACGATAAAAAGAGGAATTTCTATATGAAAGATAAAGTAAAAGTAGGGCTTATCGGACTCGGAAGCCGCGGATATTCACTTATCGAAACGATTTTTGCCTGCAAGGAAGCGCAGATCACGGCTGTTTGCGATTTGTACGAGGACAGAGTGGAAAAAGCTAAAAATACGGTGGAGGAACTGTACCATTCAACTCCTGCGGCGTATCTCGATTACAGAGATCTTATTGCCGATAAAAATGTCGAAGCTGTCGTTATAATGTCATCTTGGGACGAACATATACGTATGGCTACCGAAAGTATGCGTGCGGGCAAATATACCGCTGTTGAAGTTGCCGGTGCTTATGATATAGAGGACTGCTGGCAGCTTGTGCGCGTTTACGAAGAAACGGGAACCCCCATTATGCTGTTGGAAAACTGCTGTTTTGACAGATTCGAACTTTTGTCTACGTCTTTGGCGCGCGCGGGAAAATTGGGAAAAGTTATGTATTGCCACGGAGCATATGCTCATGAACTGCGCGGAGAGATCCTCGGCGGAAATGTAAACAGACATTACCGTTTGAAGAATTATATGCTCCGCAACTGCGAAAACTATCCGACTCATGAACTCGGTCCGATTGCGAAGCTTCTTAATATAAACCGAGGAAACAAAATGCTTTCTCTTACGTCTGTTTCCACAAAGAGCGGCGTGGGGCTTGAAGAATATACATATGACGAAAGAAATCCCGATCCGTCGCTTAAAGGAGAAAGATTCGCACAGGGCGATATCATAGTAACAACTATTACGTGTGCGGGCGGGGAGGTGATCACTCTTCGTCTTGATACCTCGCTTCCCAGAACTTATTCGAGAGAGTTTACCGTACACGGCACAAAAGGTTACTGTATGCAGGATGCGGATATGATTTTGCTTGAATCGAAACTCAATATGCATAAATTTTTCGACGCAAGTAAGGTTATCGAAAAATATATTCATAACGCAAATGAATTTTCGGATTATTTGCCCGATGTGTGGAAGAATATCACGGAAGAACAGAAGACGCTTGGACACGGCGGAATGGATTATCTCGAATTCAAGGCGTTTTTCGACGCGATTATAAACGGAGAGGAAATGCCTATCGACGTATATGATATGGCGGCATGGATGAGCATTACACCGCTTTCCGAACAGTCTGTTGCGCACGGCGGTATGCCGCAGGCAATTCCCGATTTCACACGTGGCAAGTGGATGCTCAGAGAACGCAAGGATGTTACTGCTTTTCCCACCGTAAATGAGGAAAATACAGAAAAACAAAACGAATTCGGGTATTCGAGAAAATGAGAATTTTCGGAAGATAAAATTCCATTTTCGAGATTTAAAAAGTCGTAAGTATCTTCAAATTCGGAAAATATAAAGACGGGAGAGCAATATGGACGGTATATGGAACGAGATGTATAAAGCCGCAAAAAACGTTCAGAACGGCAGAAAGATATCGAATTATATAGATGCGGGCGGTGTTGCGGCGGCAGTGCTTTCTTCATCGGGGAAAATATATACCGGAGTTTGCATAGACACTTGCTCTACGCTTGGAATATGCGCCGAGAGAAATGCAATCTTCAACATGATAACAAACGGAGAAGAGAAGATCGACAAAGTTCTTGCCATTATGCCGGACGGAAAATCAGGACCCCCCTGCGGCGCCTGCCGCGAGCTTATGGTACAGCTCATGCCGGGCGATTACAAGGATATAGAGATACTTCTCGATTATGAATCCGAAAGAATCGTAAAGCTCGGCGATATCACGCCCGAATGGTGGATATAACGGCTGGGAATAAATTCATCGGAATAAGGGACGGTATTTTTTCTTGATGCACCGCTTTGTGGGCGGATTATTTAAAAAATATAAAAAGTCCGAAGAACAAAATGTTCTTCGGACTTTTTGCTTGTGATTTTGCCAAATCTTGATAAATCAGGAAAACTGGGAATTGTAGAGCGTGCTGTAAAATCCTCCGAGTTTTAAGAGCTCTTCGTGGTTTCCGCTTTCCGTTATCCTGCCGTCGCGCACCACTATTATCGTATCCGCATTTTGTATCGTGGAGAGACGGTGTGCTATAACAAAGCAGGTTCTGCCTTTCATCAGCTCTGCCATCGCTTCCTGAATTTTTATTTCCGTGCGCGAGTCTACGTTTGACGTCGCTTCGTCGAGGATTAACATCGGCGCGTCGGAAAGCATGGCGCGCGCTATGGTGATAAGCTGTTTCTGACCTTTCGAAATGTTTACTCCGTCGTCGGAAAGTATAGTGTCGTATCCGTCGGGAAGCTTTTCTATAAATGTATCTATCCTTGCGGCTTTTGCGGCGGCAAAAACCTCTTCGTCGGTTGCGTTTTCCTTGCCGTAGACGATGTTTTCTTTTATCGTTCCGTGGAAGAGCCATGTGTCCTGCAATACCATTGTGTACGCAAGGCGCAGAGAGTCCCTTTTTATATCGAGTATCTCTGTATCATCGAGCGTTATCACGCCTTTGTTTACGTCGTAAAAGCGCATAAGGAGATTTATTATCGTTGTTTTTCCGGCGCCCGTAGGACCGACGACGGCTATTGTTTTTCCTGGTGAGGCTAAAAGATTTATATCTTTGAGTATCGTTTTTTCGGGAGTATAGCCGAAAGAGACGTCTTTGAATTCCACTTTGCCGCTTATGTTTTTTATCTCCTTTGCGTCGGGAAGGTCTTTCGGTTCCGGCTCTTCGTCTATTATGCGGAATACTCGTTCCGCCGCGGAAAATGCGGACTGAAACTCGTTCAATATATTTGCAAATTCGTTTATTGGTCCTGCAAACTTTCTCGAATACTGCACGAACTGCGCGACACCTCCGAGCGTTATAAAGAATACGGAGCCTGCCTTTACAACGCCGCTTTGGGAATACATATACAGTATACCGCCGAGGATTATGACAAGGGAGATAGAGAGATTGTTTATAAAGTTTACGGAAGGACCGAGCAGTGCCGCATGGTATTCCGCCTTGTAATATGCGTCCATGGCGTCTGTGTTTCTTGTATCAAAGCGCGCGCCTATCTCGTTTTCTCTGTTGTACGCGGTGATACTGCGGCAACCGGAGAGCATTTCTTCGGCGTATCCGTTAAGCTCGCCGAGTTTTCTTGAACGTGTGCGGAAGAGCGGGCGCACTTTTTTTGATCTGTACCTTGTAAACAGGACGGATATGGGCACGGTGATGACGAAAACGAGTATCATCGGCTTTGATATCTGCCACATGAATATAAGGGAGCCCACGACCGTATAAACGCTTGTCATTACCTGAACAAGGTCCTGCGAAAGAGAGCCGTTAACGGTGTCTATATCGTAAGATATGCGGCTTATTATATCCCCCGTTGCGTGCGTGTCAAAATAGCTTACGGGCAAAGACGTGAGTTTTTCGAAGAGCTGTTTGCGCATGGTGCGCACGATCTTCTGGCTCAAAACCGTCATTATAACGGCGAGAATGTATGACATTACGGCGGAGAGCGCATAGCAAACGAGCATTTTTATGACGTTTATTTTTACCGCGTCAAAATCCACTCCGCTTTCCGCGGCGATGGCGTCTATCGCGCTTCCCGAATATTTCGGTCCCAGAAGAGAGAGCTGGTTTGATATGAGCGTAAATGCTATTGCCAGTAAGAATAAAGGCCAATATTTTGCTATATATCCGCCGAGTCTTATCATTATGCCGCGTCTTGATTTTTTATCGAGCTTCGGCTCGTGAGGTGTTTCTGCGGAAATATCTTTTTTCTTTTTATCAGTCAACTATTGCGCCTCCCATCTGCGAATCGCTTATTTCCTTGTATTCGGGGCACGTGGAAAGCAAAAATTCGTGATCTCCCATGCCCGAAATCTTTCCTTCGTCGAGGACTATTATAAGGTCTGAATCTTTGACGGAGCTTACGCGCTGCGCGACGGTTACTATTGTCGTCCCGCTCATGTTTTCTTTAAGTGCACGGCGAAGCGCGGCGTCGGTTTTGTAATCGAGCGCGGAAGAACTGTCGTCGAGAATAAGTATATCGGGTTTTGCGGCGACGGCGCGCGATATCAAAACGCGCTGTTTTTGTCCGCCGGAAATATTCGTCGCTTTTTGAGAGAGCATATGGTCGTACCCTTCGGGAAAAGCGGATATAAAATCGTCCGCCTGGGCGATCTTTGCGGCTTTTACTACATCGTCGTGCGAAAGCTCACGTCCGAATTTTATGTTTTCTTCTATCGTGTCGGCATATAAAAAGTCGTACTGCATAGCCGTTCCGAACATTTTATATAGCTTTTCTTTCGGTATCGTTCTTATATCTTTTCCGTCTATTCTTATATTTCCAGCTCCGACGTCGTAAAACCTTAAAAGAAGCTTTATAAGGGTCGATTTGCCGCTTCCCGTCGCTCCGATGATACCGAGCGTTCCACCGTGCGGAAGGGAGAAGCTTATATTTTCGAGATTATTACTTTTTCCTTTATAGGAGAAAGAAACGTTTTGAAATTCTATATGGTTTTTGCTGTTTACGGAAGGAAAATCCTTTTCGTCTTTTACGGGAAGATCGTTTTCCGTTTCTATTATCTCGGCGATACGTCTTGCCGACGCGGCGCTTTTTGTGTACATTATAAAAATCCTTGTCACGGACATCATCGCCATCGATATAAGGGTGAAATACTGCATGAATGCTATGACGGTTTCCGGGTCGGACGTATGAGCCGCAACTCTCGACGCGCTTATTGCCACTACGGCGACGATACCCGCGTTCATGAGAAGCGTCATTACGGGATTCACGGAGCTCATTATTATTCCCGCGCGCCTTTCGTCGGAGGAAAGATCGCGATTTGCCTTGTCGTATCTGCGGTGCTCGTAATCGTTTTTCGAGAGCGCTTTTATGACTCTTATGCCTTGCGAATCCTCTCTTACGACGCGTATCATTTTATCGACGGATTTTTGAACTTTCGAGTACAGCGGAACGCCTTTTCTCGAAATAAAGTAGACTGTCACGAATATAAACGGCAGTACGGCTATCATTATAATCGCGAGAAAGCTGTCCATGAAGAGTGTTATCGCGATTCCGCCTATAAGAAGTATAGGCGCGCGAACGCCCATTCGCTGCATCATTCCGACAAAGCTATGTATGTTGTATGTATCTGTCGTTATGCGTGATTCGAGGGAGGGGATCGTGAATCTGTCCGTTTGCGATGCGGAAAGCGCAAGTGTGTGCGCGAACAGCTCGTGGCGTATATTTTCCGAAAAATCGCGCGAAACCTTTGCTGCCATTCTGTTTGCGCATATATTGAATATACACGCCGCCGCGGCGCACGCGATCATCAGAAGCCCCCAGAGAAGTATCTGCTTTACACTTTCCTTTGCGACTACGTTTTTGAGTATATGGCTTAAAATATACGGTATCATAAGCTCTATGAGCGTACCTGTGATTTTTATCGAAAGCCCTATCGACATTCTGCCGAAAAACGGTTTTAAATATCTTATAATCGTCTTCATTCTTAAATCTCGTCCCTTTTTGCCGCGTAGTTCTGTGCTTTGTCCGCTATTTTTTCAAGCACCTTTGAAAATACCTCTATTTCGTTTTCGGAAAGTCCTTCCGCGATAAATTCGTTCCATTCGCGGACGATTTCCTCCACTTTCGGAAGTACTCCCAGCATTTTTTCCGTCGGGTAGACGCAGATGACTCTTTTGTCGTTTTTATCGGCTCTGCGTTCCACATATCCCTTTTCTTCGAGGTATGATAATTGTCTTGTCACCCCGCTCTTGTTTATGCATATGTGCTTTGCGAGCTTTTCCTGAGACATTCCCGGATTATGGCATATTGCGAGCACATAGCTGTGGTGGCACGAGCAGAGGTCGTCGCTTTTCAGCTTGTCCGCGCGGTAAAGCCCCTCGGAACGGCTTATTATATTGATTTTTCTCATCAAAGAAGGCATTTTCATCTCTCCTTTTTGTTTTGTTGCAAAAGCAACTGTTGCAAACGCAACTATTTTACCATTCATTATATAAATTGTCAACGAAAAAAACAATAAAAAATAAAATCTTTTTTCTGTATCAAAAATCTTGCCGTAAAGATTTTGAGGAGAGGATTTTCGGCGGAGATTATAATTTATCCAAACAGTCATTTTTTGCGTTTGAAATTGCCGAAACGGTATAAAAATTGCTTTGATACGCTGTTTTGATTAAAAAATAATTATTTTTTTCGAGAAAATTGCATTTGTTAACAGAAAATTCATATTTGCGTGTATAATATATGAATATCCATAGGGGAGTAGTCGGCGGATTTCTTTTTCCGTGACAAGTCAACACGCATGATCCGAAAGGATCTGGCTTGTAGTAAATGACCAGACTTACGGATGGGATCTGCCCATCCGTAGGTCTTTTTGTTTTCCGTACTGCTTTCTAAAAAAATCAGAGGGGGATAAAATGAACAAATATTATTGCGAAGACATCGAAAATGTTCTTGACAAGACAAAGAGTTCTCGCGAAGGTATTTCTTCTGCGGAAGCAGAACGCAGGCTCTCGGAGAACGGCAAAAACAAGCTGAAACAGGCGAAAAAAGATTCTGTTCTTGTTCGCTTTTTGAAGCAGCTCGCCGATCCGATGATAATAATACTTATCGTGGCTGCCGCTGTCAGCGGAGTTCTTGCCGTAATAGAGAACGAGAGCTTTACCGATGTTATAATCATTCTTGCCGTCGTTATATTTAACGCCATTCTCGGCGTATATCAGGAGAGCAAAGCGGAAAAGGCGATAGAGGCTTTGCAGGAGATGGCGGCTGCCACATCAAAAGTGCTTCGCGACGGGAAGATAGTAAGCGTAAAAAGCGAAGATCTCGTTGTGGGAGATGTGGTTATCTTGGAGGCGGGAGACTCTGTTCCCGCAGACGGACGTATAATAGAGAGCGCGAGCCTTAAAATAGAGGAGGCGGCGCTCACGGGCGAATCCGTGCCGGTAAACAAGTTTATAGATATCATAAACCTCAAACCCGACGCAAAGGACATTCCTCTCGGCGACAGAAGCAACATGGTATACATGGGCTCGACAGTCGTATACGGCAGAGGCGTTGCCGTTATAACGGCGACGGGCATGGACACCGAAATGGGCAAGATCGCCGACGCGCTCGTAAAGGCGGAAGAGGGCAAAACTCCTCTTCAAATAAAGCTCGCACAGCTTTCGAAGATTCTGACATACCTTGTGCTTGCCATATGCGTCGTAATATTCGGCGTGCAGATAATACGCGCAGGCGGATTTTCGCTTGACGCGACGATAGATTCGTTTATGGTCGCCGTTTCTCTTGCCGTTGCGGCGATACCGGAGGGACTTGTTGCCGTTGTAACGGTTGTCCTTTCCATGGGTGTTGGCAATATGTCGAAGAAAAACGCCATAATAAGAAAGCTCACGGCTGTCGAAACGCTCGGATGTGCGCAGATAATCTGTTCCGATAAAACGGGAACGCTCACTCAGAACAAAATGACTGTTGTGGAATCGTTCGGAGAGGACGAGAAGCTTCTCGCCTCTGCAATGGCTCTGTGTTCGGACGCAGAATCGGACGACGAAGGAAACGTCACGGGCGAGCCCACCGAAGCGGCGCTTGTCGCTTTCGCATATAAGCTCGGCATGCCGAAAAACGGTTTGAAAGAGGAAAAGCCGAGAATCGGTGAAGCTCCTTTCGATTCCGAAAGAAAGATGATGTCCTCCGTACACAGAAACGGAAACACTTATGTTCAGTATACAAAGGGCGCGCCCGATGTTGTCGTAAACCTCTGCACGCATTATCTTAAAGACGGAAATATCGTTCCCATGACGGAAGAGTACAAGAACGAGATATTGAAGCGCAACAAGGATATGGCGGACAGGGCACTTCGCGTGCTTGCCTGCGCAGAAAGATTTTATTCTTCCGAACCGTCGTCATATGACGCGGGCGTGCTCGAAAAAGAGCTTTGCTTTGTAGGTCTTACTGCGATGATAGACCCCGTCCGTCCCGAGGTAAAAGCGGCTATCGAAAAGTGCCGCAGTGCCGGAATACGTCCCATAATGATAACGGGAGATCATGTTGATACCGCCGTTGCAATAGCAAAAGAACTCGGAATAATCTCCGGAGAGCAGCGCGCTTTGACGGGCTCCGCGCTCAACGAGATGAGCGACGAAGAGTTCGAAAAAGAGTTTATGAATATATCCGTCTACGCCCGCGTTCAGCCCGAACACAAGACAAGGATAGTAAATGCATGGCGCAAAGCGGGATATGTAACGGCTATGACAGGAGACGGCGTAAACGACGCGCCTTCCATAAAATCCGCCGATATCGGCGTAGGCATGGGCATAACGGGTACCGACGTAACAAAGAACGTTGCGGACATGGTCCTTGCCGATGACAACTTCGCCACAATCGTGGGAGCTGTCGAAGAGGGAAGAAGAATATACGACAATATAAGAAAGGCGATACAGTTCCTTCTCGGTTCCAATATTTCGGAAGTTATAAGCATTTTTATCGCAACGCTTCTGGGATTTACGATACTTCAACCGGTTCATCTTCTTTGGATAAACCTTATAACCGACTCTTTCCCCGCGCTTGCTCTCGGTGTGGAGAGAGCGGAACCGGGGCTTATGAACAGAAAACCGCGTTCCGCAAAAGCGGGAGTTTTCTCCGGCGGGCTCGGCGTCGATGTCGCATACCAGGGACTTATGATATCGATTCTTGTGCTTGCGTCTTATTTCATAGGTCATTTTATGGAATCCGGTGTATGGGAGATAGCCAACAGTGCCGACGGCATGACGATGGCGTTCCTCACCATGTCCATGGCGGAGATATTCCACAGCTTTAATATGCGCTCTCAGAGAGGAAGCCTTTTCTCACTTAAAGGACTCAATAAATTCCTTATCGGCGCCGCTGTTCTCGCACTTGTCGCAACGACAGCTGTAAGCGAGATACCGTTCCTTGCGGCTGCGTTCGGATTTACGAGCGTAAGCATTGCCGAATACGGAATAGCAATAGCGCTCGGCGCTCTTGTAATTCCTATTGTAGAGATAATCAAGCTTATTCAGCGCAGTGCCTCGAAGAGAAAAGCAAAAGCTTAAAATAAAATTTAAAATAAAGACATACGCAGGATTTTTATCCTGCGTATTATTTTTATAGGTGCGTCGTTCGTGCGATTTATTGACATAAACGGGTTTTGATATTATAATATTTACACGTGATGTATTTTTTATTGCAGAAGATGGAAAAACATATTTTATAAGAGTTTGATTTTTGACCTGCGGTCAGACTTTTTTTCAAATCATGCGGCGTTGCCGTTCGAAAATAACAAGGAAAGAATAAAATGAAAAAAATAATTTCGTTTTTTATCGTCATAGCGCTTGCCCTCACAATGTGCGCCTGCGTTTCCGGAGTTTCCGTTCCGTATTATCTTTTGAAAATAGATAACGAAACGCCGAGGGTTTTGCAAAAATATTCGGGAATAAAGGAAACTCTTGTTTATTACAAAGACGGGGAAGAAACTTTTTCTTATTCGACATATATAGAATATTCCGGAAATGCGGAATACGGATACAATGTTTTCGAAAGCTTCGACGGATATGCGTTCTACGGTTACGAGGGCGAGATATACTCCGTTTCCGACGGAAAGACATACGCCGTAATTCAGGCTGACAATAAAACTTACTATGAATATGTTTCGGTATATGAACCGAGAGAACACAACCTTGACATCGGCGAAAAATTTCAGAATTATTCCAAAAAGACGGACGAGGGCGGAACAGAAGTTTCATATTATGCCAAAATGTCCGTTAACGATGTTGCGGGACTTTCCGAATACGGAATCAAAGAAGGGGACAAAATAATATCCACATATGTCCTTGACAAAGACGATCTGTACAAGAGTATCGTTTACAGTGTAGAACACGCGGACGGAAAGAAAGAAAAAATAGCGGAAAGGCATTTTGAATACTTTGCGGAAAAACAGAATGTTTTTTCTTCGCTTCCGAGTCTTTCCGATACGGTAAATATCAAGCTTGTTTACAATGCGGGAACGATGAACGAAAATTCCGATGTCTATAAAATTCCGCGCGGCATATATTTCGGAATCGATGTCGGAGATACGGGTATTTCCGTCTATACGGACTCTTCCTTTACATCTGAATTCGATTTTGAAAATGCGATTGCAACGGAAGATGTCGTTCTGTATATAAAGAAGAATTAATTGATAAAAAAATAGAAAAACATATTGACAAAAAGACGATCTTATGATATACTTTTTATCGTTGCGGAAGAGAGAATCTTCCGGGCGATAAAAATGTGCTGGTGTGGCTCAATGGCAGAGCAGCTGATTTGTAATCAGCAGGTTGATGGTTCGACTCCGTTCACCAGCTCCATGGCTCCGTGCAACAGTGCGGAGTTTTTTGGGGGAATTCCCGAGTGGCCAAAGGGGGCAGACTGTAAATCTGTTGTCAGTGACTTCGATGGTCCGAATCCATCTTCCCCCACCAAAACCGTTTCGAAAGAAACGGTTTTTTTGTTTTATATCCATGTTTTATTTGCTTTAAAAATGAAATTTTATTAAAAGCAAAATATCAAATCTCGCTTACACCTGCATGAGGAAGCGCCAACCTGCAAAAGAGCGGTGTACTGTTGAAAAAGTTATGGATATATGGTATTCTAAAATAAAGAACTGTTGGGGTGAAAAGAAATGCTTTTTATAACCAAAGAGTTTCTGCAAGAAATATTAAGCTTTAAAGCGTTTTTAAGGAAAAAAGAGGTTTTATATGGCGTCAGATAAAGAATATGTTAACTTTGTTTTGGATCAGCTGTCGGAATTATCCGATGTTACATGCAGAGCGATGATGGGAGAGTATCTTCTTTATTATCGCGATAAGGTCATAGGCGGTATTTATAACAACAGATTTCTTGTAAAGCCTGTTCCTTCTGCGCGCTCTCTTATGCCGGACGCTTCTTTTGAAGAGCCGTATAGTGGCGCAAAAGATATGCTTCTTGTGGACAATATAGATGACAAAGAGTTCCTCAAAAAACTTTTCAATGCGATGTATGAAGAGCTGCCGTACACAAAGAAAAGAAGTAAAAAGATCAAATAAAGGTTAGGGAAATGTTTATTTTCGGAAAGTGATATAAAACTTTTATAACGGGAAATATTCGGCGACATTTGAAAGACGCGTTTTCAGCTTTTTTCAAAGAAACACGCTTTTTATAGGAGAACTTTTATGAAAGTAAATAACAGAACAGCAAAAATTGTAAGTCTTTCGGCGCTTTGTCTTTTGGCGGCGCTGACTCTTGCTCTTATTCCGATAAACATATTCTGCGTTAATTTTCCCGAATGGATTACGGTATTTATGAGTTTTCTTTTTTTCGGCGGGCTTATTGCATACCTTGCAATTTTCAAAACGCGCCTTATTACAAAGATAATTTTGCCCGTAGTGTTTGTAATATCCGCTGCCTTGTGCTCGGTTTTCCCTTATGTATTTCCGTATTGGAATTCATACTTTTTCAAAGATTACAAAGGTGTGATTTTAAACTACGACGACGTTATTTCGTATGATGACGCCGAAAAAGATTTAAACGAGCTAAAACACTATTTGAAAAAAACGCACCCGATGTTCGAAAACGGACTTCCAAAGGAAGTCGATACCGCTTTCGAATCGGCTTTCGAAAGATTGAAAAATGCTGATGTGATCACAGTAAACGGTTTTCGCCGTGAAATTCAAACCGTTTTGCACCTTATAGGAGATGCGCATACTACAACTTTCAATAATTATCCGCATGACATTTACTTAAAGACAATTCCGCAAAAGTACAGCCAGGGCTACTCTATATCGGCGATAAACGGAAAGCCCGTAGAGCGCATTTATGAGGACGCAAAGCCGTATTACTGCTACGAGACGGAAGACTGGATAAGTATCGATCTGGGAAGTCTTGCGACCCTCGACTTTTTGGGATATTCGGCACCGTTTACATACGAGTGGTCGGACGGCGAAAACATAATAGAGGAAACTTATACCGCCGCCGACTTTGTCGGTTGGGACGAATTCTTGTCGCTCCGTAACGAGTATTACGTGCCGAGAGAGCCGCAGAATTTTGTGTATTACGATATCGACGAGCAAAAAAGCCTCGCGGTGCTCACGCTTTCAAAATGTGTTTACAATAAGATTTATATAGACTGCGTGGAAGATATGTTTACCGAGGTCAAACAGAAAAATATCAAAAATGTGGCGGTCGATCTTCGCGGCAACAGCGGAGGAAATTCGCTTGTCGGAAATGAGTTTGTAAAATATCTTCCGACAGAAAGCTATTTTGACGGTCCGTTCGATTGGCGGTGGGGATTTATCACTTTTCACGGCAACGGAATGGAGATAAAGAACGAGCGCTATAAAGACCTTACATTCGAGGGCGACGTCTATATCCTGACAGATAATGAATCTTTTTCGGCGGCGAAAGATTTTGCAATGCTTATTCAGGACAATAATTTGGGCAAGGTCGTGGGCGAACCGCCCGCAAATTCCGTAAACGGCTACGGAGATATAACGAATTTTTATTTGAGTAATACCGGGCTTTTCGTGCAGATTTCCACTAAAAAATGGTATAGAATAGACAGCTCTGAAACGGACGATTATGTTATGCCGGATTATCCATGTAACAGCAAAGACAGTTTGGACAAACTATATGAAGTAATCGGTTAAAGTTAATAATAAAGATATAAAAAACTCGCGGACAAATCGGCGGGGGTCATAAGAAAGTAATATTGCTTTTTGCAGGAACGGCATGGCTTTGGTCATGCCGTTTCCTGTTTCAACAGTTCTTCCACGGGGACAAAGCCCACAAGGTCGTAGGAGATGCGGACGCCCTGTCTGCGCTTTCCGCTGCTCTTGTCGGGGGCTTCGATGTAGATACCCTTGACAAGCTCTCGCAGGGCGTAGGGTGTCATTTCCTGCAAGTCCTCGTATTTGTGTACCCGCTGAATGAACTTCTCTAAATCTTCAATCTGTCGTTCCTGTACTTCAATTACCTGCCGTAAGTGGTGAATATCCACCTTGAGTTGCGCCTGTTCGTCCTCATAGGTCTTGCTCATAAGGGAAAAGCGTTCATCGGTGATGCGCCCGGAAACATTGTCCTCATAGATGCGGATAAACAGTCGGTCAAGCTCTGCAAGGCGGCGTTCTGCCTGTGCAAGCTGCGTCTTGTAGCCACGGATGGCTTCCTCGCTGCTCATTCGTAACCGCTGCTCCATAACCGCCCTAAAATGCTTCTCGTAGCGTGTCACATAGAAGATAACCGCTTTCATGTGCATCCAGACCAATTCCTCCAACACAACCGCCCGGATAAAGTGTGCCGAGCAGCTTCCCGTGTTGCTGCGGTAGTTGGCACATACGAAATGGTCTTGCCGCTTCTCAAAGTAGTTGGTGGTACAATACCGCATTTTCGCTCCGCAGTCGGCGCAATAGACCATGCCGGAAAACAAGCTGCTCTTGCCCGTTTTCGTTCTGCGGTGACGCTGCTTACGGATCTGCTGCACCTTGTCAAAGACTTCCTGCTCGATGATTGCCGGGTGGGTGTTGTAGAAAACCGCCTGTTTCTCAATGGGCGTTTCCCTCTGCTTCTTGTCCCAGATAGAGTTGGTGTAGGTCTTGAAGTTGACCGTACAGCCTGTGTACTCCCGCCGTTCCAGAATATGAACAACCGTGTTGGTGTTCCAATGGTAGGGGTCGGCAGTTTCGGGGCTTGGGGATTTGATGCCCTCCCTGCGTTTGTAGGAAGTGGGGTTAAGCACCTTTTCCGCTTGGAGCAGCTTTGCAATCTGCATCGGACCTCTGCCCTCCATGCACAGCTTGAAGATGCGCTTGACTACAAGGGCGGCGGCTTCGTCCACAATCCACTTCGTTCTGCCCTCCGGGTCTTTGCGGTAGCCAAAAGGCACATTTGTTGTCAGCGGTACGCCACGCTCGCCCTTTGCTTTCTGCACAGCCCGGATTTTGCGGCTGGTATCTTTGGCGAAAAATTCGTTAAACCAGTTTTTGATACCGGCAATATCGCTGTCTGTGCTGTTGGGGTCGATGGTGTCAAAGTGGTCGTTGATGGCAATATACCGCACATTGTATTTTGGGAAAGTGAAGTTGATATAAAGCCCGGTCAGCGAGGAATTTCGTCCCAGTCTGGATAGGTCTTTGGTAATACAGACTGCCACCCGTCCCGCTTCGATCTCCGCAAGCATGGCTTGGAAGCCGGGGCGGTCATAGTTTGCACCAGAGTAACCATCGTCGACGAAAAATTGGATGTTTCGGAAACCTTGTTCTTGTGCGTATTTTTTGAGAATCGCCTTTTGAGACGAGATTTGTCAAGGGTATTCTCTTCTCGAAAATACAATTTCAAAA
>UQXK01000006.1 GCA_900544985.1 uncultured Eubacteriales bacterium | reverse complement strand
AGTTCTTTGGCTTACCTTTCTCCGAAAGAAAGGTAAGTCGGTGGGAAATTCTTTTGCCTACTTTTCTTATAAGAAAAGTAGGTCTTCTTTTGTCAGTGAGATTATAAGATCTATATCGTCCGGCTGTACTTTTGCCTCGTGAGCGGCTTTGTTTCTGTGTATTTCTCCACAAACGGTGCATTTGTGAATTATTATAAATCCTTTTTTGGGGTCGGGAAGCGCTTTTACGGGTTTCATAAGACCGCCGCATTCGCAGGCTCTGTCCCCCGGATTTATGTCCACGTGCAATGAATAAAGACAGCGCGGACAATGATTTCTTGAAGTGTAGCCGAGAGGCTTTACTTCAAGACCGCAATTTTTGCATATGAATGCGCAATCGTTTTTCGTAAAAAGTTTTTGTTCCATTTTTCGGATTACCGGATATTATTTTGTATGAACGTCCAACTGCGGGAAAGGAATCTCTATTCCGCGTTTGTCGAATATCTTTTTGGAAGCTTCGAGAAGATCGAAGTTTACGGTCCAGTAATCTTCGGATTTTACCCAAACGCGAAGATAGAACACAAGCGCGGAGTCGCCCTGTTCGCCGAGTCTTACAAAAGGCTCGGGATCCTTCATTACCATTTCATGAGCGTTTGCCATGGCAAGGAGCGTGTCTTTTACTACATCTATATCGGAATCGTAAGCGACAGAGAATTTTAGGTCGAGACGGCGTGTCGCATTTGCGCTCACATCCGTTATGGTCTGGTTTGATATAGCTCCGTTGGGGATAACTATGAGCTTGTTGTCGGGCGTCATCATTTTTGTATAGAAGATGCCGATATCGGTTATCGTGCCTGCATGTGTGCCGTCGTCGATGAAATCGCCTACTTCAAAGGGGTGGCAGCAGAGAATGAATATTCCGCCCGCGATGTTTGAAAGACCGCCTTGAAGCGCCATGCCGATAGCAAGACCTGCCGAACCTATAACAGCTACAAGAGAAGCCGCGGGTACGCCGATTATCATAGCTATGCTGACAAAAAGAATTACAAAGAGAAGAACCTTTATAATATTCTTGATAAGCACCTGCGCATTTTTAGGCGCTTTCTGGAAGGATTTTCTGTTGGAAATGAACTTTGTAAGCCATTTGATGAGGAACATTCCGACTATAAGAAGAATAATAGCGCCGAGAAGTCTGAATCCGAATGTTGTAACGAATTCGGATATTGTGTTTAAACATTTTTCCCAAAAACTCATGTTGAAATACCTTTCTTTAAATTATTGTTCGTTGTTTTTTATTTCGAGTCCGAGCTCCGCAAGTGCTTTTTCTTCGAAAGGCGCGGGACAGCCGGACATGATTTCCGAGGCGTTTTGTACTTTCGGGAACGCGACTACATCGCGAAGGCTCGGAGCACCGCACATGAGCATTGCAAGTCTGTCGAGACCGAGCGCCGCACCGCCGTGAGGGGGAGCGCCGTAATTGTATGCATCGACCAAAAATCCGAATTTGCGTTCGATTTCCTCTTTTGTAAGACCGAGAGATTCGAACATCTTCTGTTGGAGCTTCGGATCAGTGATACGTATGGAACCGGAGGATATCTCTATTCCGTTGAGAACGAGGTCATAGCACTTTGCTTTTACCTTGCCGGGGTCTGTATCGATATACGGTAAGCATTCTTCGAGCGGCATTGTGAAGGGGTGGTGCATGGCTACCCATGTTCCGCTCTCGTCATCAAATTCGAAGAACGGGAATTCCGTGATCCATGCGAAATTGTATTTGTCCTCGGGAATGATACCGAGCTGTTTTGCCACGATGAGTCTGAGAGCGCCGAGCGTGGGAAGAGTTACTTTGTCTTTATCCGCAACTATAAGGGCGACGTCGCCGCGCTTGCAGTCGATGGACGCCATGATGTTTTCAAGCTCGCCCTCTGCCATGAATTTGGCAAAGGAGCAGTTCGGCGTTTCGTCGACAAATCTTATATATGCAAGACCTTTTGCTCCGATTCCGCGTGCGTGCTCCGTAAGCTTGTCTATCTCTTTTCTGGTGAGCTTCGAAGCGGCGTCTTTTGCAACTATCGCTCTTACGCTTCCGCCTGCCGCAACAGCGCCTGAGAATACGGAGAATGCGGAATCTTTTACAAGGGAAGAGATATTCTGTATCTCCATTCCGAAGCGCGTATCCGGTTTATCGGAGCCGTAGCGGCTCATAGCTTCCGCATATTGAAGTCTCGGAATAGGACGAGGAATATCGATACCGAGTACATCGTGGAAAAGGCGCACGATATATCCTTCCATCATGTCCATGATGTCGTCCTGATCCACAAAGGACATTTCAAGGTCTATCTGCGTGAATTCGGGCTGTCTGTCCGCGCGCAGGTCTTCATCGCGGAAACATCTTGCGAGTTGGATGTATCTGTCAAATCCCGCGACCATCAAAAGCTGCTTGTATATCTGCGGGGACTGGGGAAGGGCGTATACCGAACCGCTGTGCACTCTGGAAGGCACTACATAATCGCGCGCGCCTTCCGGTGTGGGTTTTACCATCATAGGCGTCTCTATTTCGAGAAAATCGTTTTCATAGAAATAGTCGCGCGTGACCTTGGCTATTTTGTGGCGCATGAGCAGATTGTTTTGAAGTTTTTCGCGGCGAAGATCGAGATAACGGTATTTGAGTTTCAGTTCGTCGCGCACGTTGTCTGCGTTGTCGTTTATTTCGAACGGAGTTGTCTGCGCTTCGCTTATTATTTTATATTCGTCTACGTCTATTTCTATATGTCCCGTAGGAATGGTATCGTTTTTGGATGAACGCTCTCTTACCGTTCCTTTTGCAACTATTACGTATTCGGCGCGCGTTGCTTTCGCCTCTTCGAAAATCTCTTTCTTTGTGTTTTCGCCGAATGCAAGCTGGATTATACCTGTTCTGTCGCGTAGGTCGATGAATATAAGGCTTCCGAGGTCGCGCACTCTTGCCGCCCAGCCCATTACGCACTGGCGCGTTCCTATGTCGCTGTCGCGGAGATTGCCGCAATAGCTTGTTCTTTTGTCGTTTTTGTCAAATAAAGTCGGCATATATAGCTCCTTTAAAGTTTTTTACTTTTTATATATTCTATTGCTTCTTCTACGGGAAGAGACAGCTGTTCTCCTCCGTTTTTCATGTCTTTTAACGAGATGACGCCGTTTTTGACTTCGTCTTCTCCGATTATTGCGGCAAAGTGTATGCCGAGTCTGTCGGCATATTTCATTTTCGGCTTCATACCTTTTTCAAGAAGATAAACGTCGGTTTTTATTTCGGCGTTTCTCATTGCGGACGCCGTTTTAAGCGCCGCGTCGAAAACGGAAGAATTCATCGGTATTATGAGTACCTGCGCAAGGCTGCCTTCGTCTGTTTTTATTACTCCCGCGTCGAGAAGCTGGGAGAAAAGCCTTGTAAGACCTATCGAAATCCCTATTCCGGGCATTTTTTTGTCGGTGTAATATCCTGTAAGATTGTCATATCTTCCGCCGGAACATACGGAACCGAGCTTCGGATAATCGTTTAACATAGTCTCGTATACGGTGCCCGTATAATAATCGAGTCCGCGTGCGATAGTAAGGTCGATCTTGAAATTCGTATCGGAAACGCCGAACGCGCGCATATATTTTACCACTTCGGAAAGCTCGTTTACGCCGCATTTGAATGTTTCGTTATCTATTTCAAGAGAGTTCAGTTTTTCGATAACGCTGTCCGTGTCGCCGCCTATTTCCACAAAAGAGAGTATTTTTTCTATCGTGTTATCGTCGGCACCGATCTCGGAAAGCTCTTTTTTGACGCCGTCGGCTCCGATTTTTTCGAGCTTGTCTATTATGCGGAGCACGTCCGTTATCTTTTCTTCAAGTCCGAGAGAGGAGAAGAAACCGCCGAGTATTTTGCGGTTATTTATTCTGATTGTGAAATCGCCTATGTCGAGCGTTTTGAAAACGTCGCATATTACCGCGGGCATTTCCGCGTCATAGATAAGCGGCAGATCTTCCGCTCCGATGATATCTATGTCGCACTGGTAGAATTCGCGGAAGCGTCCTTTCTGCGGGCGTTCTCCGCGGAAGACCTTGCTCATCTGATATCTCTTGAAAGGGAATGCAAGGTCGTTTTCATGCATGGACACGTATCTTGCAAGCGGAACTGTCAGATCAAAACGAAGAGAAAGATCGTTATCTCCTTTTAAAAAGCGGTATATCTGTTTTTCCGTTTCTCCGCCTGCTTTTGCAAGAAGAACTTCGGAATACTCTATTGTCGGCGTATCGAGCGGAAGAAATCCGTATTTTTCGTATACGTTTCTGATCTTATCATATATTTTGTTGAATAATATTTGTTCTTTCGGTAAAAATTCCGCAAATCCTTGCAGTATTCTCGGCACTACCTTTTCGGACATAAAAACCTCCGTGAATAATTGTAATGTTTAATAATATTATATAATATCATATATTTTCGGAAAAATCTATATAGATTTTATCTTTTATGGTATTTTTATTTAAGTTATTGTTCGTGGGATGAAAGTTTTTGCGGATTTTTAAGGGGCTTTTTACAAAAAAGCCCCTTAAAGCAAGGTTTGGAACGCAGTTCCAACTTTTATCTATGAAAAATAAAAAACGCGGTGTAAACCGCGTTTTTCGTGTGTATTAAATGTTGGGGCGTCCGCCCCAAACCCCGACACAAAGGACTTTTCGGGAAAAGTCCCTTGGAACCTCAAAAGCTTTGCCAAAACGAAGTGGGGCGGTGCAGAAAACAAAAATTCAGGCGTTTGGGTTTTTATCATTTGCGGAATCGTCGTATTGATTTCTATAAAAGAGTCTCAGTTTGAATTTCTGTATTTTTGCCATGTATCTGCTGGTATATAAAGTTCCTACCAACAGCGTGCCGAAAACGATTCCCAACGCAAAAGTGGCGATATCCTCGTAAATGCCCTCTTCCGTAAGTCCCATAAATTCAAGTACACAGTAAACTACAAATAAAATAGTTGCCGTTATAAACAATATGCATATTCGCTTTGAAAAGCGATTCTTTTCCGTATTTGCATATTCAGCCGCTTTCAAAAGAGTTTCTTCCGTTTTCTTATCTACCATTTCTTTTTCCCTTTCTCCGTTTAAGATTTCTGTAATGCTTACGTCATAATATTTTGCCATTTCGATAATAAAATCGAAGTCCGGCATATTTATGCCGTTTTCCCATCTGGAAATACTTCGGTTTGTAACTCCGAGCATTTCCGCAAGTTGTTCCTGCGTCAGATTTTTTTCATTGCGTAAATTTTTTAAAAATGCGCCGATTTTCTTTTGATCCATTTTTTGTTTCCTCCTTGGCTTTATCGTATCATTTGAGGCGAAAAAATTACACGACACAAAACGGGATTTTTGTGTTTTGACGCGGAATTATGTGTCTTATTTGGCGTCAGAAGTGATTTTTTCGAAAGTTTGTCATTGTTTTGCATTATTGACTTAAATCAGACGAAATGATATACTTTCTATATAACTGAAAGCAAGATATCATAAACATATAGTGGGAAAATTGCTACTCGTATTTTTATGGCGGTACAACTGCCGAATTGCGGAACATTTTATAGGTTATATATTTTTGTGATTTTATAAAAAGGAGCAGACGATGGAAAAAGGGGTTATGACCTCCGTAAAGGATTTGTACGGTGTCGGAGACAAGCGCGCGGCGGCTTTTATGAAGCTCGGTATTTCTAATGTGTATGATCTTCTTTTCCATTTTCCGCGCGCCTATGAAAATCGCGGAAACGTAAAAAACATATGCGATGTTTCGGACGGGGAGCTTTGCTCGCTTATATTGTGTGTTGCGGCGTCTCCGAAAAATACGCTTATCCGCAGAGGAATGACGCTCACAAAGCTTTCCGCGACCGATGACACGGGAAAATGCAATATAACTTTTTTTAATCAGCCTTATGTACGCGAAGTTCTTCGCGAAGGCGGATATTTCCGTTTTTACGGAAGGGTTAAAAGAAACGGAAAAAATGTTGAAATGAGCTCTCCTGTCTTCGAACCTGTTTTACCCGGCAAGGTATTGAGACCGCTTATTCCCGTATATCCGCTGTCGTCTCCGCTTACTCAAAAATTTGTCTCCGACAGCATTGCCTCGGCATTGGAATTAGCATTTTCAAAACAAAACGGAGAAATGCTTTCGGAAAATCTTTCCGATGAGATAAGAAGAAAATATTCTCTTGCGGAGCTGAGCTTCGCACTTCGCGGAATACATGCCCCGAAAGATTTTGAAACAGCGGAAAAGAGCCGTCGCAGGCTCGTTTTCGACGAACTCTATTTTTTTGCGCTGTATATACTGCGCAATGGAAAAAACAAAAAAGCACCCACACGATTTATATTCGGAAAACCGGAAAGAGAAGAGTTTTTGAAGAATTTTTCTTATCCCCCGACATCGGCGCAGGTGCGCACTTTTGACGAGATAGACTCAGATATTGCAAACGGAAATCGTATGCACCGTCTTCTTATAGGCGATGTGGGCTCGGGTAAAACCCTCTGCGCCGAATATGCGGTTTATGCCGCCGTAAAAAACGGCGCGCAGGCAGCCGTTATGGCGCCGACCGAGATACTTGCAAGACAGCACTATATCGAATTTAAAAAACTTTTCGACGGTTTGGGGTATAATACCGAACTTCTTGTCGGTTCTCTCAAAGCGTCCGAAAAAAAGATAGTGCGTTCATCGCTTGAAAATGGAAACGCGGATATTGTTATCGGAACGCACTCATTGATAGAGGAGAACGTTAAATTCAAAAATCTCGGACTTTGCATTGTTGACGAACAGCACCGTTTCGGCGCGGCGCAGCGTGCGGCGCTTTCTGCGAAAAGCGAAGATTGCCATGTGCTTTCCATGAGCGCGACTCCGATTCCGCGAACGCTTGCATTCGTGCTTTACGGAGACTATGATCTTTCAAACCTTGATATAATGCCTCCCGGGCGAAAGTGCGTCGATACTTTTGTTGTAGATGAAGGTTACAGAAAAAGGCTTTATGCATTTATAAGAAAGAATGTTGAAGAGGGCGGACAGGTATATATCGTTTGTCCGTCGGTCGAAGAAAGGGAAACGCTTGTAGGCGAAAGCGGAGAAAAAGTCGATATTGACGAGCTTTTTTCATTTGAAAGCGAAAAAAGGGAAAAGCCGAAACTTTTTGCGGCTGTCGATTATGCGAGAGAATTATCCGAAAACGTTTTTCCCGATATTTCCGTCGGATTTGTTCACGGAAAGATGAAGAGCGCCGAAAAAGAGCGTGTCATGTCCGATTTTTGCGCCGGAAATATAAAAATACTCGTTTCCACCACGGTAATAGAAGTCGGGGTGAACGTTCCTTCCGCAACGCTTATGATCGTGGAAAATGCGGATATGTTCGGGCTTGCCGCCCTTCATCAGTTAAGAGGTCGTGTGGGCAGAGGAGATAAAAAGTCATATTGCGTGCTTGTTTCTTCCTCTGACAGCGAAAAATCGAAAGAGAGACTTTCCGCTCTGAAAGAAAACCATGACGGTTACAAGATTGCCGAAATAGACCTTTCTATGCGCGGACCGGGGGATTTTGTTTCCGAGAGGGCGGGTTCCGTAAGACAGAGCGGAGATATTGAATTCAGGCTTGCTTCAACGGCAGATACAGAAATGCTGTATAATGCTTTTGACGCGGCTAAAAATACTATTGAGAATGATCCAGAGCTTTCTTTGCCTGAAAATAAAATGACGCGTTTTCGCCTGTCTTATGAAACGGAAAAGTGTGATAAAACCAAATAACCTACTTTTCTTTCGGAGAAAAGTAGGCAAAAGAACTTACCTTTCTTGAAAGAAAGGTAAGCCCAAGAACTTCATACCGAAAATACACCCATTTATTTTGGTGAAGCTTTTGAAGTTCCAAGGGACTTTTCTCGAAAAGTCCCTTGTGTCGGGGCTTGGGGCGGATAGCCCCAACCGATAACGCGCACAATAAAAAACACGGCAACGCCGTGTTTTTTATTTATCCAAAGTATAATGTTTATTTAAAACCGCCGATAAAATATGTCGGAATTCCAATCTGTAAATATCGGCATACGGTTTATAACTTTTTATCTTGCGTTTTTCTTGCGGTTATATGATGAATTGGGATTTACAAAGTTTCTCCAATCGAGGTCTCCGCGGTCGAGCGCCGTGATAATCACTTCTGCCGTACCTATGTTTGTGGCGACGGGGACATTGTTTACGTCACACGCTCTTATGAGAGAATCGTCGTTCATTTTGTGTTCTATATCGTGGGGAAGAGAATCTCTGAAATATATAAGCACATCTATTTCGTTGAATGATATTCTGCTCGTAAGTTGAGAAATACCGCCCTGACCGCCTGGCAGAAGTTGTTCTATACGAAGTCCGGTCGCTTCGCTTATCATAGATCCTGTCGCTTTTGTTGCACATACTCTATGCTTTGCCAGAACTCCGCAATATGCTATACAAAATTGTACCATGAGTTCTTTTTTTGAATCGTTTGCAAGTAGTGCTATTTCCATTTTTTAACTCCTTATCTGATTTTTTTAAGACGTTTTATCCCGTTAAAAAGCGGACATGCTTCTCCGAGGGTTCGTTTTGCAATATTGTCAAAAGCGTTTGTAATGTTAAAACTGAGCATTTCATCTACGAGTTTGCCGTTGTCTGATGCAAAAATAAGTTCAGGGTCATAAGGGACAGCCCCGATAAGCTTTACCGAGGCTTCATCGATTATTGATATGATCTCTTTTCTTGCTTTTATTGCTGTTCTTCCCGCTATTTTGTTGATAATGAGTCTTTCGCGCCTTACGCCTTTATTGTGAAGGAAAAATGCGGTTCTTTCCGCTGCTCTTATCGCTGCTCTTGTCGGCGTTACTATTATATAAGCCGTGTCCGCGACGCTTGCCGCGAGGATAAGAGGTTCTCCCACACCGCCCGGTGTGTCTATAAATATAAAATCGTACTTTCCGGATTTGAGATAGATGTTTATAACGCGCCTGAAAGCACTTTTTGTTATATTTGTATCGAATCCGCCCGGAGCTGCGACAAAGAAGAGATTTTCGGAACGTTTGTCCTTTATTACCGCGTCCTCGGGCGAGATTCGTCCGAGCACTGCGTCTCCGATGTCGTAGACTGTCTCATCCGAAAGTCCGAGAATTATATCAAGGCATCTGTTTCCGAAATCGCAGTCGATAAGAAGAACTTTTTTTCCTTTTTCGGCGAGTGACATAGCGAGATTTGCACATACGGTAGATTTTCCGACGCCGCCTTTGCATGATGTAAACAGGATAACGTGCGTCCCGAGCGCATTTTCTGCCATGTGTTCGCCTCCTTATAGTTGTTACTATAATAAATCATAATAATAATATCACATATAAGGAAAAATGTCAATATTATGCTTAAAGATGAGAAATATATAAAATTTACGTTTTAATTTGTGCATTATGTACATTATTTAATCTGAAATCAATCTTCGGGGGTTACCGTCACTGTATAAAGCGTTTCAAATGCCTCTTTTGTGAGCGCTTCCACGTCCGTTTTTGCCTCTTCCGCTTCTACTTTTGCAAGTTCCGGTCTTGTACGGGGATGACGTGGAGTAAAGACCGTACAACAGTCCTCATAGGGAAGTATAGACGTTTCAAAGGTGTCTATTTTACGGGCGATTTCCACAATATCGCTCTTGTCTGTGCCGATGAGCGGTCTGAATACCGGAAGCTCGGATATTATATCGGTGACGCCGAGCGCCTGCATCGTTTGGCTTGCCACCTGTCCCATACTTTCGCCCGTTATTATCGCTTCGCAGTATTTTGCTTTCGACGTGAGCATGGCAAGGCGCATCATATATCTTCTCAGTATGAGAGTGAAATAATCTTCATCTATCGTGTCGCGGAGCACTTCCTGTATATGCGTCAGAGAGATTATGTGAACGTTTATTTCTCCCGCATAGCAGGCGAGTTTTTTTGCAAGAGATAGAACTTTTTCCTTCGCTCTTTCGCTTGTATAAGGGAAGCTTTCAAAATGGAGAGCTTCTATTTTCACTCCGCGTTTTGCCATCATAAATCCCGCGACGGGGCTGTCTATTCCTCCGGAAAGGAGAAGAAGCCCTTTTCCGTTTGAGCCTTGCGGCATTCCGCCGATTCCTTTTTCCTGTCCCGCACAAAGATATGCCGCAAAATCGCGTATTTCCACTCTTACGGTGACTTCCGGATTGTGGACGTCCACCTTTTTGGAGCCGCCGCAGGCGGAAAGTATTGCCGCGCCCGTAAGTTTGCATATTTCCGGGGATTTAAAAGGGAAGTTCTTGTCCGCGCGCCTTGCTTCTACTTTGAAGGTTTTCGCGTCCGCGATATACGGCATAAAATCGGTTTTTACCGTGTTTATGATCTTGTCCATGTCTTTTTCGGTCTCTATTGCTATCTCCGCCGCAGAGACGCCGAATGTGTTTTTTGCCGCGGTAAATGCGCTGTCTATATCCGTGTTTTCTTCGAGCGGTTCTATGTATACAGTGCTTTGCGCCATGTATATTTTAAATCTTCCAAATGAAGAAAGTCTTTTTTTCAGCTCTCTTTTGAGAAGTCCCTCGAAATATGATCTGTTTGCGCCTTTGAGCGCGATCTCTCCGTATTTGCAAAGAATCAGTTTTTTCATTATTTTTTCCTTTCGGCGATATACAAATTTTGAAGTGAAGACAAAAAACTATTTGCTTTATGAAATATTTGTATTATAATATACGCAGGAAGGCTTGCAAGTCAAGCCTTCGCGAAACCTTTCGGTTTCTCTGACGCGTTTCACGCGTCCTGCGTTATTGACGGCTTCGTCATCGCGTCCTTGCGAGCAAACGCGCTGACTTCATGGTAGAATATACGCACAAAGGCGTTATACGCAAGTCAAGCCTTCGCGAAACCTTTCGGTTTCTCCGACGCGTTTCACGCGTCATGCGTTATTGACGGCTTCGTCATCGCATCCTTGCGAGCAAATGCGATTGCTTCATGGTAGAATAAAAATAAATATCAACGATGGTTTACATTTATTATATATTGTAAAAATATTTAATTCAACGGTTTTTAAAAAAAATACCAATTCAAGGAGAAATAAAATGGAAAAAACAAAAAAAAGAATAGAACTCAACATCGCCGGAAATACTCTTTTCCTTATGACTGACGAAGATGAAGAATATGTAAAAAAGCTCGGTGCCAAGATATCGCAGAGAATAAACACGCTGGCTCTTTCAGGCGGCGGAATTTCCAAAACCGATGCCGCTATTGTCTGCGCGCTCGATCTTCTCGACGAGAATTACAAGCTGAAAATGGCTCTTGAAGACGCTAAAAAATGATATACAAAAATAAAGCTCCGGAGCTTCTTGCGCCTGCGGGCTCTATGCGTGCGCTCGACGCCGCGGTTGCGGCAGGCGCGGACGCCGTATATTTCGGCGCAAAAAGCTTCAATGCAAGAGCAGGTGCCGACAACTTTTCCGATGAAGAGATCACGGAAGCGATAAGAAAGCTTAAAATCCTCGGTGTGAGATCGAATATAACGATGAATACGCAGCTTTTTGGCGGCGAACTTAAAGACGCGCTTTTGTGTGCCGAAAAAGTCCTTTGCGCAGGCGCAGACGCTATTATTGTCGCAGATATCGGTCTTGCGACCCTTATAAAACGGTATTTTCCGGAAGCCGAGATCCACGCGAGCACCCAGATGTGCGGTGAGAATGTAAAAAATGCGGAGATTTTTAAATCTCTCGGCTTTTCCAGAATGGTTGCGGCAAGGGAGATATCTTTTGAAAATCTTCGTTTTCTTTGCGAAAATTCGCCGATAGAAACGGAAATCTTCGTTCACGGCGCGCTATGCGTCAGCCATTCGGGCTCTTGCCTTATGAGCTCTGTTATAGGCGGCAGAAGCGGTAACCGCGGCGAATGTGCCCAGCCGTGCAGGCTTCCCTATAAATGTGGCGGATGTGAATATCCTTTGAGCTTAAAGGATATTTCGCTTTCCGGACATATGAAGGAGATCCTTGACACAGGCGTTGCCTCTCTTAAAATAGAGGGAAGAATGAAGAGCCCCGAATATGTTTACGGCGTTGTGTCTGTTTTCAGAAAGCTTATTGACGAAAAGAGAAACGCCACAAAAGAGGAAACCGCAAAGCTCGCCTCTCTTTTTTCAAGGTCCGGATTTACCGACGGATATTTCGAGAATAAAATCTCTCATTCTATGCTCGGAATAAGGACTGACGAAGATAAAATTGCCGCCAAAAACGCTGTATTGCCCGAAAAGCTCTCGAAAAAACTCAAAATCTCAATTTCCGCAAAGCTCCGCGCGGGAGAGCCGCTCTCTCTTACGGGAGAGGTGAAAAGAGACGGGAAAATATATAGTGCGACAGTCCTCGGAGATATTGCGGACAAGGCTCTGACAAGCCCGCTTTTGCCGTCGCGCATAGCGGAAAATTTAGGCAAGCTCGGAAATACTTTTTTTGAGGCGGAAAAGATAGATATCGATGCGGAAGAGGACATAAATCTTCCGATATCCGCCGTAAACGCCGCGCGCCGCTCTCTTTGCGAGAAGATCGAAAATATCCTTGCGGGAGAGAAAAACGAAAAGGCGGATATATCTTTGGATTTTGACTGCGATAATGCGATATTCTCCAAATCCGAAAAGAAAAGCGCATATTTTGTCTACGGCAAAAGCATAACGAAACGCGCGCTGTCATTTTTTGATGAAATATATCTTCCGTTTGACGAATACATAAAATTTTCGGAGAAGAGCGGAATATCGGACGAGAAAATAGGCGTCGCGTTTCCGCCCGTCGCATTTGATATTGAAATTTCCGAGATACGCAAAAAGGCAAAAAAATGCGCAGAACTCGGATGTAAAAAATCGCTTATAACAAATCTCTGGCAGGTGGATATAGCGAAAGAAAACGGATTTTCGCTTGCGGGAGATTTAAGGCTTAATATATGGAATTCATATTCCGCCGCGTTCTACGAGGAAGCGGGATTTTCGTCAATAATACTCTCTCCCGAAACGGGAACGGCAAGAGCGCTCCATATAGGCGCAAAAATACCGCGCGGAACGGTCGTATACGGCAGACTTCCGCTGATGACGCTCGAAAAATGCGTTATAAAAGAGATTGCCGGAATAAAAGGGAGCGGTTTTTGCTCTTATTGCGATACGCATGATTTTTCGTATCTCAAAGACAGAACGGACGCGGTTTTTCCCGTTTGCAGGGAAAGAGAACACAGGAATATCGTATATAACAGCGTTCCCGTTTACATGCTCGATAAAGCTTCTTCTGCGCTTTTCTCTCATTTTATATTTACCGATGAGAGTGAAAAGAGTGTAGACGATGTTATAGATGCGGCGATTATGAAAACTTCGCCGAAGGGAAAGTTTAAAAGGATTTAAATTATTATGATAAACAAGATAGTGCTTGCCTCTTCTTCTCCGCGCAGAAAAGAAATTCTCGAAATGCTGAAAATACCGTTTGAAATATTTCCGTCGGACGCAGACGAAAATATAGAAACGGAACTTTCGGCGGAAGATTATGTTATGACTCTTTCAAAAAGAAAGGGAGAAGATGTTTTTTCTAAATTGAAGAAGCGCGGATACGACATGGAGAAAACTCTTGTTATATCTTGCGATACTATCGTTTATTACGACGGCATGGTTATAGGAAAACCCGCGGATAAAACGCACGCGGCGCTCACTCTCGGCGTTCTTTCGGATTCGTGGCATTCCGTGTATTCGGGACTTACGTTGAGATTAGGGGAGAAAGTCTACACGGATTTTTGCCGTACCGACGTAAAATTCCGCGAAATTTCCGAAAAAGAGATAAAAAGATATGTCGATTCGGGCGAGCCTATGGGAAAAGCGGGCTCATACGCCATACAACTTCTCGGTTCGTCTTTTGCGGAGCGCATAGAGGGGGATTTTTACAATATAGTGGGGCTTCCCGTATCCCTTCTTTCTAAAATGCTTAAAAGTGATTTTGGCGTTGAAATTTTTGAATTGGAGCGTTATTGAAATGACGAAAAAAGATAAGAAACTTCGTGCCGAAACTGTGATTTTAAAATTAAAGGAGAGGTATCCCGACGCCATGTGCGCGCTCGAATACGGAAACGATCCGTGGAGACTTCTTGTGATGGGGCGTCTTTCCGCACAGTGTACCGACGCACGGGTAAATATTGTATGCAAAGACCTTTTTCTTAAATATCCCGATGTTTACGCTATGGCAAAGGCGGAAAACAAGGACGTTGAAGCGCTTGTCTTTTCCTGCGGTGTTTACAAGGTGAAAGCCGCGAACATAATTGATTTTTCCAAAATGATAGTGGAGAATTTCGGCGGAAATGTCCCCGACAATATGGACGATCTTCTCACTCTTCCGGGCGTGGGGAGAAAGATCGCGAATCTGATTCTCGGAGATATATATCATAAACCCGCGATAGTTGCCGACACGCACTGCATAAGAATATCGAACAGGCTCGGATTTTGCGAAAGCGACGACCCGAAAAAGGTCGAATTTGCGCTTTCGGAGATAATAGAGCCGAAAGAACAGTCGGATTTTTGCCACAGACTTGTAATGTTCGGGCGCGATGTATGCTCTTCGCGCTCTCCGAAATGCGAAGAGTGTCCGTTTTTCGATATGAAATGCATAAAGAAATAAAGATCGGCTTTTGCCGAAGAAAGGAGATATAAATGGTAACAAGTCCTCTTGCGGACCGTATGCGCCCGACCGATTTTGCCCATGTTTACGGGGACTCCAAGCTGTTCGGAGAAAACGGCGTTTTCAACAGAATGATATCGTCTTCCCATATTCCGAATATGATATTTTTCGGACCGTCCGGAACGGGAAAGACGACATCTGCCAATATACTCGCTTCGGCTTCCGGCAAAACGCTTTACAAGCTCAATGCCACGACGGCGGGCGTTTCAGATATAAAGGATATAATCGCCCAGACGAATTCTTTTATCGGCGGAGACGGAATACTTTTATATCTCGACGAAATACAGTATTTCAATAAGAAGCAGCAACAGTCGCTTCTCGAATTCATAGAGGACGGCAGAATAACGCTTATCGCGTCTACTACGGAAAATCCATATTTTTACGTATATCCCGCGATAGTTTCGCGCTGCGCCGTGTTTGAGTTTAAACAGATATCAAAAAACGAACTTTTGAAAGCGGTTATGTCCGCAAAAGATTTTTACAATGCGGAAAACGGAAAAAATATAGATATTTCCGAGGAAGCGGCAGGAATTATTGCGTCCTCTTCATCGGGAGACGCAAGGCGCGCCATAAATCTTTTCGAAAATATTGCAAATATTTCAAACGATAAGATAACGGCGGACGACGTCAAGACGTTTCTTCCCGAAATCATGGGTATGAGCGGATTTGATAAATCCGGGGACGGGCATTACGATCTTCTTTCCGCTCTTCAAAAATCGATACGCGGTTCGGACCCCGATGCGGCTGTATTCTATCTTGCAAAACTTCTTGCCGGCGGAGACCTTATATCCGTTTGCAGAAGATTGCAGGTCATAGCGAGCGAGGATATAGGGCTTGCGTATTCGAACGGCGCCATACTTACACGTTCCTGCATAGAAAGCGCAAGGGAACTCGGGCTTCCCGAAGCGGCAATACCCCTTTCCCACGCTGTCGTCGCGCTTGCGACGGCTCCTAAATCGAACGCGTCTTATCTTGCTTATGCCGCGGCGTCGGCGGACGTTGCCGCAGGAAAGGGTAGCACGCCTCCGCGCGCTCTTCAAAACGTTCATTTTGACGGACTTAACAGTGAAGAAAAAGGTCAGAATTATAAATATCCGCATGATTATCCGAATCATTATGTAAAACAGCAGTATCTTCCGAACGATATTGCAAACGCTGTCTACTATAAATTCGGAGAAAATAAAAACGAACAGATAGCAAAGCTTTATTGGGAGAAGATAAAGGGCACGGAACTTAAATAACATAAGTTCTGTTCCTTGTTTTATCGGAGGAATAATGAAGAAAATAAAAATGTATACAGACGGCGCGTGCCGCGGAAATCCCGGACCGGGCGGATATGCATGTATCCTTGTTTACGGGGAAAACGAAAAAGTCGTGTCTGGCGGAGAAAAAGAGACCACGAACAACAGAATGGAGCTTTCGGCTGTGATAGAGGGGCTCTCCGCTTTAAAGGAGCCGTGCGAGATAACAATAGTTTCGGATTCGAAATATGTCGTGTCGGCGATAAACGAGGGGTGGCTTTCCTCCTGGATAAAAAAAGGCTGGAAGAAAAGCGACGGCAAGGCTGTGCTGAATGTCGATTTGTGGAAGAAATATGTAGATGCATCTTCAAATCATAGCATAAAGTATGAATGGATAAAAGGGCATAACGGACACGAATACAACGAACGGTGCGACAGTATAGCCGTTTCGGAAGCGGAAAAATTCATGTAAGTTTTTTAATCGGCGCAAGGTATTAAAGCGGTATTTATAATGCTTTGCCACTTGCAAATGTGCGATAGCTTTGCTCTTATCGGGGATTCAAGGGGGAGTGTGCGCAGAAAATCCGAATAAGTAATACGCATTTTTGCGCGGAACATTTTCGGTAAGGTTCTATAAAGGATAGTAAATATGGAAAAAAAGAAAATTTTGCTCGGAATGAGCGGGGGAGTCGACAGCACTTACGCCGCATCAAAGCTTATTTCGCTCGGATATTATGTAGAGGGCGCGGTATTGAGAATGAGCGGGAGCACAGACATAGAGGGGGCGAAAAAAGCTTCCGAAAATGTCGGGATAAAGCTCAATATAATAGATTGCGAAAAAGAATTCAAAGAATGCGTTATAGACAATTTCGTTTCCGAATATTTGAAGGCGAGAACTCCGAATCCGTGTATCGTGTGCAACAGAACGGTGAAATTTTTCGCTTTGTGCCGTTTTGCAAAGGAAAACGGATTTGATACTGTTGCAACGGGGCATTATTCGAGAGTTTTATATAATGAAGAGAACGGCAGATATTATATAGGACTTGCCGCGGATATGAAAAAAGATCAGAGCTATGTCCTCTGGCGTCTTTCGCAAGAGGAACTTTCCATGCTTTGGTTCCCCATGTCCGACGAGATAAAAGAAGATATAAAACAGATATCGGAAGAGATTTCTCTTGTTCCCAAAAACATGAAAGAGAGCCAGGAGATATGCTTTATTCCTGGAAATGACCATACCGAATACATAGAAGAATACCTCGGTAAAAAGATACCGGAGGGTGATTTTACAGATGTAGATGGAAATATCTTAGGCAAACACAAGGGAATCGTGAGGTATACGATAGGACAGAGAAAGGGGCTTGGTATATCGCTCGGAAAACACGCTTTTGTTCTGTCTGTAAATGCTTGCGACAACACTGTTACGCTCGGAGATGAGGACGGTTTGTTTAAAACAGAATTCGATATTTCCGATATTGTCTTTCAAAAAAGAGAATATAAGGCAGGGGAGACGGCGGAGCTGTCAGTCAAAATACGATATGCCGCAAAGCCCGTGAAATGTACTGTTCGCTTCGGAGAGGGAAACGCGCATATCACGACCGATGTTCCCGTAAGAGCGATAACACCGGGGCAATCCGCCGTTTTCTATGAGTCCGACGGTGTGGTTTTCGGCGGTTTCATTGTATGAAGTGAATAAAACGCAAAAAGCCGTTTTTTGATTATTTTTAATGTTTCGCCCTGATTATGATGCAAAGATTAAAAAATGAACTTTTTTTGAATTCTATACAGAGGATAACAAAAATATTTGTTGATTTTACTAAAACGAAATAAAACGCCCGATTTTTTGTGAGATTTAACCATCAGATCGGGTGCTTTTTTGTTTATTAAACACAAAAAACTTTGCCGAATAAACTCAATGTAAATATGGATTCAAATTGATTTTTATGCCGAAAAAACAACTTTGAGCGTAGTATAAAAAAGCAAATTGAATTGTTTATATACAGAAAAACAGCGAAAAAGAGACAATTAAATGTTAATGAATCGTTACAAGGCTATGAATCGGGGAAAAAGAAAATTTGAAATTATGAACATTTGCGGTCTTGAAGATGAAAATTTTGCTTTTCTGTGCGCTTGACTTTAAACTTTTTTCTATGATATTATATATTCATATAAATTTGCCCATGTTTTTGCCGTGCATATTTGCAACGCAAACGCACGGCAGGTTTCGGAGGAAAATATGATTTTTTCAAAATTCAAGAAAGTGTTGACAGGTGTTGTTGCGGTTTCCATATTCGCATCCTACACTCTCGGTGTGTCCGCTGCTGTCGCTTCTTCAAGCGGGAACGGGACTTCGACGGGCTCTTCTCTTATAGACGAGACTATCGAAAGACTGAGCGACATAAAATGGGATGCATATTATGCACAATATGCAACGATGCCGAGATATGACGGAAACCCGATCGTCATCAACGCCGCTGATTACAGCGATTTCGAATATCCGGCAGGGTATGACGAGACATCTACATCTTATCCGCTCGAAGTCAAAAACAACATCGACGGAAAACAGATGGTCTTGCAGACCCCCGACATAGGAACGACTTCATGGAAAGTTACGGTTCCGAAATCCGGGCTTTACGCCATAGACTTGCTCTATTATCCGACAGAAGCGAAATCGGCTAATATCGAAAGAACGCTTCGAATAAACGGCAAGGTTGAATTCGGAGAACTTAGAAACCTTCTTCTCACGAAGATATGGCATGATGAATATCAGTATGACGAAAACGGTAATATTGTGTTTGAAAAGGACGATGTAGGAAACGAAAGCCGTCCGAACAAAACGCAGACTCCCGAATGGAGAAACTACACCGTAAGCGATCCTACCGGATATTACAACGGGGAATTCCTTTTCTACCTTGAAGAAGGAGAAAATGTGATATCTCTTGAAGCTCAGAAAGAGCCGATGGCACTTGCTTCCATAACGCTTCGCGCTCCGAAAGACGAGCTTACTTACGAAGAGTACATAAAAGCGCATGAATCCATGGGACATACGAAAGCTCCTTCCGATTCTATTATATATCTTGAAGCGGAGAAACCTTCCGCAACTTCGGAGATTACTCTTTATCCCTCGAACGACAGAACCTCTCCTTTGACCAGCCCCAGCGATGCGGGAAAGACGCTTCTCAACTCGATAGGCGGAAGCAACTGGGCTACTCTCGGACAGTGGATCGAATGGTCGTTTGAAGTTCCCGAAGGAAAAGCCGGACTTTATACTTTCAATTTCAGATTCTCTCAGAGCGAAAACGAAGGTATATTCGTTTCCAGACGTTTCAGAGTGGACGGGGAAGTTCCTTTCGAAGAAGCCAACAACCTTCAATTCATGTATAGTTCAAAATGGCAGGTTACTTCGATAAACGACGGAAGCCGCGATTATTTTGAAATATATCTCGACGAAGGCAAGCACACTATATCTCTTGAAGTTTCCCTCGGTAATATAAGAGGTATAGTTTCAGAAGTAAGCTCCTGCCTTACGGAAATAAACAATATATATATAGATATACTTAAAATTACGGGACCCAACCCCGACAGATATACGTCTTATAATTTCTATAAACGTATACCCGACGATATAGCGGAAATGAGAGAGCTTTCTCAGAGACTTTACGCCGTTGCAAACGAATTTGTTGAAGTCAGCGGAGTTACGAGTTCGAATACGGCAACACTTGAAAACGTCGCCAGAATTCTTGAAAAGATGGCTTCCAACAGTGAAACGGAAGTTGCAAAGAACTTTTCCGCTCTTAAAACTTATATAGGTACTCTCGGTACGTGGCTCAACAATATACAGAAGCAGGCGCTTACTATCGACTACATTCAGATACAGCCTGCCGGAGAAGAACTGCCCCGTGCGGAGGCTAACTTCTTCCAGAACGCATGGTTCGAGATAAAATCGTTCTTTTACAGTTTCGTAAGAGACAATTCTTCCTTTGCTTCCGAAGTAGAGGGCGAAGATATTGTAAAGATCGACGTATGGACGACGGTATCCCGCGAATATGCACAGATAATCAGAGACCTTGTAGACGACAGCTTCACAAAGAGCTATCCCAATATTTCCGTAAACCTGAAACTTGTTGCCGGCGGTACGCTTCTTCCCGCGACGCTTGCGGGAGACGGACCTGACGTAATGATGGGCGTCGGTTCCACCGATGTTATGAACTATGCGGTCCGCGGCGCGCTTCTTGACCTTACGGTATATGATGAATTCGAAGACGTAAAATCAAGATTCCTTGACGCGGCTATGATCCCGCTCACCGTCGCAGTCGGATCTCCCGACGGTCCTATATCGGTATTCGGTATTCCTCAGACGATGAGTTTCAGCGTAATGTTCTACCGTCAGGATATATTCGCAGACCTTGGAATAAGCGTTCCTACGACATGGGACGAATTCAAGACGATAGTACCGAGACTTCAAAGTAACAGCTACACCGTCGGAATGAGCAAAGACACGAACATGTTCATTTATCAGAATGGCGGAACGCTTTACAAAGACAACGGTACGAAGATAGCTTACGACACCGATATAGCGCTCGACGCATTTACGACGATGTGCGAATTCTTCACCCTTTACCGCTTCCCGATAACGTATGATGCGGCAAACCGTTTCAGAACCGGAGAATGTCCTCTTCTTATAGCGGACTATATCGGATTCTACAATCAGTTTACGGTATTTGCAACAGAGCTTAAAGGACTTTGGAGCTTCTCCAATGTGCCCGGAACCGTTAAGGAAGACGGAAGCATCGACTGTTCACACACTCTCGCGGTTTCCGCAATGGTTCTTATGAAAGACGCGAAGAAGAGAGGCACGGATGCCGCTGCCTTCAAATTTATCGAATGGTGGACCAGAGCGGGAATCCAGGGACAGTATGCTAACGAACTTATTGCTCTCTTGGGACCTGCCGGAAAGTATGCTACTGCCAACGTAGAGGCGTTCAATGAAATGTCCTGGACGGCAAGCGAACTCAGAATACTCAGCGATGTATTCGATCACCTCGTAGGTATCCCCGAAATGCCGGGAAGCTATATCATATCCCGTTATGTAAACTTTGCATTCCTCGCTGCGTATAACAAAGGCGCAACGCCGAGCGATGAACTTCTCAGTTATGTTCCGCTTATAAATAAAGAATTTGAAAGAAAACGTGAAGAGCTGAATCGTGAATTTTATATTCCCGCTTCTTCTAACGCATAATTCTTGCAAAATCAAAGAAATATCATTTAAAATTATGTAAAGGAGAAAAGCTAAAATGTCTGAAATAACAGCTACGGCGAACGGCACCGAGACTCCAAATGCGTCTTCCGGTGACAAAAGAAAGCCTGTTGCAAGAAAAGACATGACGAAAAGAGAGTGGATCTGGAAAGAGATGAAGCGCAACTACATAGCGTATGTTATGTGTGCCCCCTTCTTCCTCATATTCCTTCTTTTCACCATTCTACCCGTTATTCTTTCTATATTTTTCAGTTTCACTATTTTCAACCTTATCGAGCCTATGAAATGGGTCTTCCTCGATAACTATATAAGACTTTTCCTCGATGATGATATATTCATTCTCGCGGTTCAGAACACTCTTATATTCGCGGTTGTAACAGGACCTGTGTCCTATTTGATGTCGCTTTTTACGGCTTGGTTCATAAACGAGCTCGCTCCTAAGATCCGTGCCGTAGTAACGCTCATATTCTACGCTCCGTCCATTTCGGGAAGTATCTACATGATCTGGCAGGTATTCTTCTCCGGAGATGAATACGGATACGCAAACTCCTTGCTCATGCGTCTCGGTATTATAACTACGCCGATACAGTTCTTCCAAAATGCAAAATATGTCATGCCGCTGTGTATAGTGGTAGCGCTTTGGACGAGTTTGGGCGTTTCGTTCCTGTCGTTTATCGGTGGTCTTCAAACCATACCGAAATCACAGTACGAAGCGGCGGCGGTCGACGGTATCAGAAACCGTTGGCAGGAGCTTTGGTATGTAACACTTCCCAACATGAAATCGCAGCTTCTCTTCGGTGCTATCATGGCTATAACACAGTCGTTCGGTTTCGGCGGAATAGTTACTTCTCTTGCCGGATTCCCCAGCGTAGACTACTGTGCATGGACCATAGTTCACCACTTGGAGGACTACGGCGGTCAGCGTTTCGAAGTCGGTTATGCCTCTGCGATAGCAACCATACTTTTCGCGCTTATGATAGGCTCTAACATGCTTGTAAAGAAAATGCTTTCAAAGGTGGGACAATAATATGGGAAAGAAATTACGTGTAAGAAATCATAAAGTAATTCTCAACCGTTCCACCGGTGGAGATATAGGAATCAATATATTCCTCGTAATCCTCGGAATATTTATGTTCCTTCCTATGTATTATGCAATAATCCAATCCTTGAAGCCTCTCGATGAACTTTGGATGTATCCCCCGAGATTTTACGTAAGCAAGCCCACGCTTTCCAACTTCTCTCTTATGTTCAGAACGCTTCAAACTTCATGGGTGCCGTTTTCGAGATACATATTCAACACGGTCCTCATATCTGTTGCGGGAACATTCGGAAACCTTGTATGCGGATCCCTTGCTGCTTACGCAATATCCAAGATTCAGTTCCCGGGAAGAAAACTTCTTGCATCTCTTGTAAGACTTTCTCTTATGTTCCATGCGACTGTTGCTTCCATCGTCAACTTCATGACGATGAGCACCCTCCACTGGGTAGATACATATCTTGCTGTAATAGTTCCCGCATGGGGCGCTACGCTCGGTATGTTCCTTATGCAGACGTTCATGGAATCCAATATCGAAACCGCGATACTCGAATCCGCAAGACTTGACGGTTCTTCCGAGTTCAGAACATATTGGACGATAGCGATGCCGATGGTAAAACCCGGTTGGATAACACTTATAATTTATTCATTCAAGGATTTGTGGAATACAGGTTCTTCCGTTTATATATACAGCGAACAGCTCAAAACATTCAACTATGCGATAGGTCAGATAGTATCGGGCGGTGTTGCCCGTGCGGGTGTCGGAACGGCGGCAACGGTTGTAATGATGATAGTTCCTGTAACCGTATTTATCATAGGACAGAGCAACGTCATAGAAACGATGGCATCGTCCGGTATGAAAGACTAAGGAGGGAAGATTATTATGAAAAAAATATCAAGAATAATAGTAACTCTTCTCGCCCTTGTCCTTTTGCTCGGCGCTCTTCCTGTTTTCGCGGCTACGGCGCCGTATAAGTCTTATACTTATTCCATGGCGGGAAAAGCGATGTATTCTCCGGATGCGTATGTTCCGGACCGCGTTATAACGAATTTCGAAATGGGCTTATCCACTCCGCTTAATAGTCCGAAGGATATATTCGTAGACTCTGACAGAAATATTTATATTTCGGATACGGGAAATGACAGAGTAATAGTAGCTGATCCGAACTGGCAGTACAGATTTGAGATAACATCTTTCGTAAATGAACACGGTGTTCGCGACTCTCTTTCGGGACCCCAAGGACTTTTTGTCACATCGGAACTTATATATGTATGTGATACGAAAAACTATCGTGTTGTTGTTTTCGACCGTGCCGGAAACTTCAAAGAGATAATATATGCTCCCCAGGCGGATGTCATGGGCGAAGATACGATATTCCACCCGGTTGCAATCTCCGTTGATGTATCCGGAAGAATGTACATAGTTTCCGACCAGACATATAGCGGTATCTTCTCTATAAACGAGGACGGTACCTTCCAGAGCTTTATCGGTGTTCAGAAAGCAGATGTTCCGCTTGCAACACAGATACGCCGTATGCTTTTCCCGGGCGCCGTTACAGAAGACTTTATCACAGCAACTTACAACAATATAGCAATAGATGCAGACGGATTCGTGTATGCAACGACCGATGACATCGACGAAGCCACTCTTGCAAATGCGATAAAGAACAACAACGCAGATTACGCCCCGGTAAAACGTCTTAACAGCCAGGGCGACGATATCATGTCGAGAAACGGTTTCTTTATTCCCGCAGGTGAAGTTGATTTTGCCGATCCCATGATGACGGGCACGGGCTCTAACCAGACGAGCGGACCTTCCAAAATAATCGACGTAGCTCTCGGCGAAAACGGAATGTGGTCCATAATCGACAGCAAGAGAAGCCGAATATACACATATGACAGCGAAGGCAATATGCTTTTTGCTTTCGGTGACAAGGGCAGACAGCTCGGTAACCTTCAAAATCCTTCCGCTATTACATATTCCGGAAGCGATCTTTATGTGCTCGACTCTTCTATGAACTCGGTTACCGTATATAAGAGAACAGAATACGGTGACGTCATAGACCAGGCACTTTATCACAGCAACACACGTGAGTATTCCAAGGCTCTTGAAGACTGGAATGAAATACTCAAAAGAAACAATAACTTTGACGCAGCTTATGTCGGAATAGGTACCAACCTTTACCGTCAGGGCGAATACAAAGCTTCTCTCGTTTATTTCAGAGCAGCATCTGATATAAACAGTTATTCTGATTCTTTTAAGGCTATCAGAAAAGCATGGACAGAGAAATACGTTCTGATTGCAATAGTAGTTATTGTAGTTATAGTCGTACTTCTTGCGAAGTTCTTGAAATATGTCGGAAAGAAAAACAACGAGGGAACGACAAAATTAGGAAAGAGAACACTTTGGGAAGAATTTATATATGCTTTCTATCTTATAGTCCATCCGTTTGACGGTTTCTGGGATTTGAAACACGAAAAACGCGGTTCCGTAAGAGGCGCGCTTGTTGTTGACGCCGCCGTTATCATATCGTATATGTACTATACGGTCGGAAGAGCTTATATATTCAATCCCGATAAAACCGGTATAAGAATTATAAATGTTTTGCTTACGGTGTTGGTGCCTCTCATGCTTTGGTGCGTGGGCAACTGGTGCTTAACAACGCTCTTTGACGGTGAGGGAACATTTAAGGATATATTCATAGCGTCTTCGTATTCTCTCTTCCCGCTTGTTATATTCATGATTCCTATGACTCTTGTTACGAACATAGCGTCTCTTGATGAAAGCAAGCTTATATCTCTCTTTGTCTCACTTGCCTTTGTATGGCTTGGAATGCTTTTGTTCTTCGGAATGGCTACAACTCACGGATATTCGATGGGCAAGAACATATTGATTATGATAGCGACCGTCATAGGTATGATGTTTATAATGTTCATTATTATACTTTTCTTTAACCTTATCCAGCAGATGGTAAGTTTTGTAACTGACATTATAACTGAAATCTCATTCCGTGTTTAATGGCAGGAGGACGAATGAATGAAAAAATTTAGAATTTTGTCAGCTGTCTTGGCTGTGCTGATTCTGGCGATGAGCTTTACGGTCGGCGTAAGCGCTCTTACCATAAATCAGTACACCACCTCTTCTGCGGCATATGCAAATGAAGAGGCAAAGGTAGCGACGATGGAATCCGTTTACAAAAGCGAAGAGTACGGATACGAAATGTATTTCGACAGACTTTCGGGCGAATTTGCTATAAAGGACCTGAAAACAGGTGAATATGTTTTTTCCAACCCTTACGATGTAAACGTTAATACATCGATGAACGATTTGCAGAAGCAGGCTCTTCTTTCTCAGTTGATGATAAGATATACCGATACCACTAACGGTGCGGCAGCTTATATGAGCAGCTTTGCTTCCGCGGCTCTTCTCGGCGATCAGATAATAATGAAAAAACTTCCCAACGGTATACGTGTTGAGTACGCGATAGGTACCGTTGAGGCAAAACGTCTTGTTCCTCGTTGGATAGAAAAAACAAGATTCGACGAAAAGATAATGAGTGTTCTTGAAAGTAAAAAGAACTCCATGACAACAGAGGAGCAGTTTGCAATCGATCATATGTTCGATGCATACTACAACAAGATAGACCCTACCGACCCTAATATCCCCGCAACTATTTTGCAAAGTTATTTCGACACATACAAATGCCTTGCAGATGATCCTACGATGGTTATATATGTCCTCAAAGATTCAACTGCGATGACTCTTAAAAGACTTGAAAATCTTATAAGAAACTATTGTCCGGAATATACTTTCGACGAACTTGAAACAGACCATCAGATAACGGGTTACGAAGGCGAAGATAAAGAGCCGCCGCTTTTCCGTCTCGCAATCGAATATACATTCGATGAAAACGGATTTAAGGCATCTATACCTGCAAAGAGTATAAGATACAACGAAACAAACTATACTCTCGACTCCATAGTAATGCTTCCGTATTTCGGATGCAGCACCGTAAAAGAAGTTTCCGGTAAAAAGACCAACGACGGATATCTTTTCCTTCCCGACGGAAGCGGAACGATACTTGAATATTTCAACGCCGACGGAACAGTAAAGACGGGCGCTCAGTCGGTAAACGTCTATGGTATCGACTATGCATACCAGGATCTTACAAACTATACGACCTCGCAGAACGCAGAAACTTGCCGATTCCCGGTATACGGACTTACGGATTACTACGATGTATATACCGAAACGGCAAGAAGCGGCAGACCCAACAGAATCGATTACTCATCCGGCAGAAGAGGCTTTGTTGCCATAATTGAAGAGGGCGAATCTTTTGCCTCGATAACAGCTTCGCTCGGTACGATGCTTTGGACCGGTTTTGTAACATCTTCCTGTGAATACAATACCGTTTATGCCTCTTTCTCGATGCAGCAGACGGATAACGTTTCTCTCGGTTCCGGTATAGGCAGCGGTTCTTCGCTTACGACAAGCGTAGATACGCGATACACCGGCAACTATACGATAAGATATATGACTCTCTCGGATAACAAAAATGCCGTTGCAGAGCCTACATACGTCGGTATGGCGCTTGCTTACAGAAACTATCTTATCAATATAGATTCTATTTCCAAATACACAAATGAAGAGTTGAAAGAGAAGATCCCGCTTTATATCCAGTCTTTCGGATCTATGAAAGTAAACGATACTTTCCTTACTTTCCCTGTAAAAGTAACAAGAGAACTTACTACTTTTGCGGATATAAAGACTATGACAGAACAGCTTGAAGGTGCCGGAATAACCAATATAAAATATATTCTTTCCGGTTTTGCTAACGGAACGGCGTCTTCTTCTTACTATCCTTCATATGTCAAATTCAATGGCAAGGTCGGCGGAAACAAAGGATTTAAGGATCTTATAGATTATTCTGCGGATAAAGATATAGAGATTCTTCCTAACTTTGATTTCTCGAATATGACTTATACGCGTTCCGGTGTTTCGCTTAAAAAACACGGAGCCGTAATGATGAGCGGACGTTATGCTACTAACAGAAACTATGATCCCGTATACCAGATAATAAGTTCAAGGGGACATTCCAATATCGTTTCTACCGGTGCATACGATTATATCTACTCTAAATTCTCCAAGGCTTACGATAAATTCTTTAAGAAGTTTGACAATTATTCCGGTTCGCTTGCGGCATTGACGCTCGGCACAGACCTTAACTCCGACTTCAATAAAGAAAACCCCATTACACGTGAAGAATCAAAGCTTAACACGATAGAATTTATAGCTTCTCTCTACAATAAGTATAATTCGGTTGTTGTAGAAGGCGGAAACGCTTATACCGTGCCTTATGTTACGGATATAATATCTCTCCCGCTTGACAACAGTAATTATTCTATTTCAACAGCGTCTGTTCCTTTCCTCGGTATCGTTCTCCACGGCTGTATAAACTATACCGGAAAGCCGATAAACATGGCGGGCGACGTTATGTATGAAGTTTTGAAGTCTATTGAAAACGGCGCTTCTCCTTACTTTATACTTCTTTATCAGAATACGGAAGAACTTAAAACGACAAATGGCTATCTTAACCAGTATTACTCCGTTAACTTCCAGACATGGGGAGACGATGTTGTAAAATATTACAACATGATAAACGGCGCTATCGGCGGATTCCAGAATGCCGATATAACAGCTCATTCGTTTGTTACGGCATTCAGAATGAACTCCGATGAGGCATTGATGCTCTTCAAAGAGTATGCAAATGCAAAAGCGACAGTTGAATCCACATCCAAAGCTTATTATGCGGCAGTTGAAGAAGTCGATAGACTACTCAGCAACCAGATGAGCATAACAGAAGCTCTTCTCGTTGAAAACAGTGCAAAAGAGGCATTTAACGCTGCAAGAGAAAAACTTTCTCTTATAAATAGCATGATGAAGAAAAATGTCATTGCCAATGTAGTAAGCGTTACTTACACTTTGGCGGACGGAACACAAAAGACTTTCATTATAAACTATAACAACTTTGATGTTGTCATAGAAGATGATAACGGTAATGCATTTACGCTTTCGGCTTCGTCGTTTGTCGATAAGAAAGACGTTGCAGGAGAAAGCGGAAATATAGCAAGCCGTGAAGATGTAAATGCTTATGTTCCTTCTTCCACAGAGCTTGCATCGTTCATTTCCGCTAATGAAGCGCTTCAAAATGCAATCAACTCCGGAAACGAGAATTCTGTAAGACGTGCAAAAGAAACACTTGAATCTCTCCTTGCTTCTATATCGGGTAAGACCAAGAACGTTTCAAAGGTTACCGATAACGACGGCAATACGGTTTATATCAACTACGCTACAAGCAGCGTAATAGTAAAAATAAGCGACACAAGATACGAGATAATTTCCGCTCAGGAAACTCTTCTTGTTAATGATTGAAAGGGGGCATGGCTTATATGAATAAAGATGTTGCAGCAGTAAAAAACAAAAAGCATAAAGGTGCCTCTCTTAATGCGAGAAGAGCAAGAAAGGGTTGGATATTTGTTCTTCCTTTCGTTATCGGTCTTGTTTTGATTTATATTCCGGTTGTTATCGAATCGATCGGTTACAGCTTTGCGAATATTCACCAGGTAGCAGCTGTCCAGGGCGGTGGTTATACACTGTCCTGGGTAGGATTTGCAAACTATAAAGCGGCATTTTCCTTGGTAGTCAATACATCTACCGGTCAGACATTTATAGAAATGCTTTTCACCAATATCGGTTCTCAGTTGATAGACATTATAGCAATACTTATGTTGTCACTGTTTATCGCGGTTCTTTTGAACCAGAAGATGGTCGGACGTGCAGCATTCCGTGCGATATTCTTTATACCGGTCGTTGTCGGCGCAGGTATTATGACAAAGATAGACGCTACATCCGCAGAAATATTGAGTACCGCTTCCGGTGCCCTTGAAGGCATCGATATGGGCGGTGTCGTAGGCGGCGGATTCGGCAATATCGCAAGCGCGATGGATATGGGCGCCATGTTCTCGAATCTCGGATTCGGTTCGGGACTTGTAAATGTCGTTATAAACCTTGTTATGAACATTTTCGACATAGTAAACCGCTCCGGTGTTCAGATGCTTATATTCCTTGCGGGATTGCAGTCCATTTCTCCTTCGGTATATGAGTCTTGTCAGATGGAAGGCGCTTCTTCCTGGGAGATATTCTGGAAGATAACGCTTCCGATGCTCAGCCCGATGATCCTTGCGAATGCAATATACACGGTCGTTGATGCGTTTACATCAGAGAATAATGCGGTTATGAGTTATATCATCGGTGATGCCGGTGCTATAACGCCGAACGCACTTCAAGCGGCACAGTCTTGGCTCTACTTCTTGGTAGTTGCTATTATACTTCTTATAGTAACCGGTATTTGCTCGTTGTTTGTATTCTATCAACGACGCAATGACGATTGAGAAGGGAGGAGATAATAAACATGAATACTCAACCTAAAATAAAAAAGGAATCAAAGAATAAAATAAAGGTGGATTTTGACAGAGCTCCGCTTGCTGAGAGGTTGAAGGCGAAATACCTTAACGGTTATTTCTACAAAAGAATTTTATCTTTTCTCTTTAAATTTTTACTTCTTCTCGGTATTTCCTATGTAATTCTTTACCCGTTCTTTTCGAAGATACTTCAATCGTTTTTCAGTCCGTTGGACTTTATTCAGTCTGACGTTCAGCTTGTTGCAAAATATCCGACAATAGATACATATAAATATCTGATAACGGAAAACCATTATTTGCGTGCTTTGTTGAATACATTGATAATTTCACTTGTGTGCGCAATAATCCAGACATTTATCTGTGCTTTTATCGGTTATGGATTTGCAAAATTCAAGTTCAAAGGAAACAAGATACTCTTCGTTTTGGTTTTGTTCTCGCTTCTTGTACCGCATAAGGTTATAGCTTCCGCTCTTGTACAGCGCTTTGTTAACTTCGATATTTTCGGACTTTTCAAAGCAACAGGATTCTATTCGGCTATCGGCTTTACCGCGGGATTGCAAGATACATATGTACCGTTTATTTTCCTTTCCTTGACAGGACTTGCATTTAAGAACGGACTTTTCATTCTTATATTCAGACAGTTCTATCGCGGAATACCCGATGAGCTGGAAGAAGCATCTTATGTTGACGGATATGACGTTTTCAAAACGTTCTTCCGTATAATTCTTCCTTGCTCGGTTCCTATGCTTATAACAGTCTTTATACTTTCTTTCTCATGGCAGTGGACAGATATATTCTATACGAATTTGTTCCTTCCTACGTCGGAAAGACTTCTCCTTACAAGCAACGCTTTTTGGAGCCAGGTTCCTTCCACACTGAAAGTATTGAGCGAACAGATCATAGGTTCAAACGCCGCAGCTTCCGAGAAATTCCAGGCGGTTGTTATGAATACGGCAGGAATGCTCGTTGTAGCTCCGCTTATAATCTTGTATCTATTCTGCCAGAGATATCTTATTCAGGGAATTGAACACTCCGGATTCGGCGGAACCTAATACGGGTTTTGAAATATTAAATATTTGTACTATACAGAAATTTAATAGAAAAATAAAATCGATTGAGATAATTTTAAATTATCTCAATCGATTTTTTCTTATATGGTGAAGTTTTTTGAAAAAAGATTTTTCCAGAAGATTATCCGATAAACTGGGAACTTCAAAAAGCTTTTTACCGATGAGCAATTCCGTCGCGGTAAAATAAAAAATTTTCAGGGGACGAGAAAAGAGTGACGAGAGTGTCATTGGCAAAAGATTTTTGAGATTGGTGTGGGAAACTACTTGAATTAAGAGGGGAGATGTTTTCTTTTGGAGCGTGCTTGCGCATATTTCCGATTTTTCGGATGTATTAAAGCCTGCCTAAGTAACATCTGCTTATAGTAGGAGGTAATCCATCGGTTTTTCCGGTGGTCATGATTGTGTGATTTTTTTATGCAAGCTGTCAAAACGGGTAGGGAAAAATAAAAAGCATGGAAATCGAATTTAAAGACGACTTATAATTTAGCTATATTAAAAGTGATACGTATAAGAATATTTTTATTATGATAAATAAAAAACTTGCGCGTATAAAGCGAATTAAAGGGCATAGAAGAGGATTATGTTTTAATCTGAGTAAAAGGGGGGGAATATATTTAAATACGTCTCAATTACTTTTATTTTTGCCTTTTTAGGATGTATGTGTATAAGACTTGACATCGAAAGGATTTCTGTTATCCTTTATATATTGTATGGAATAATAATCCCACCTAAAAATGGGAAATTTCAGTTTCGGGTAAAGCCCCGGACGCTACCGATGACACACAAGTGCGTTTTAATAGACCGCCAGCCATGCAACTGTTTTTTGTTGTAAATATCAAAGAAATCCCTCATTTCGGATTCGGGTAAAGCTCTAAACGTTACGGAGATACACAAATGCATCTGCCAGCTACGTAGCTTTTACTTGTTACAAACCCGTAAAAGGGTTCTGGCAAACGCCTTACTAAGATGGAAAAATGGCACGCGAATGCATGACGGAAGAAGAATGCGCGTTAATTTCTCTCTTTTTCTTAACTTGTTGTACATCTTTATCGTTTTTGGCGCTCTCCTAAGCCTCCTTAGATATCAGCTCACTTACGGAGATAGACTTCTGCCAAAAAATATTCTGCGTTTATTTTTATTGTTTTTCTGTTTACAGGCGATAGCCTTTTTGGAACCCATGCGGACTATCTCGTGACAAAAAAACTCCCATCTGTTTTAAACAGATGGGAGTTTTGCTTTTATCAGAATATATCGTCGAGGCTGACTCTCTTACGTTTGCGCTTGAAGCTTACTTTCTTTACGAATTTCAAGTAACAGAAGAGTCCTCCGAATACTACTATGATAGCTGCGAATACAATAGCGACTATTGCACCTGTCGGGAATTTTGCTTTAAGGAGCTGTACGGTTCCGTCATGAGCTGTCGGTTCTACATTGAATTCGGGATCTCTTACAGTGACTTTATATTCACTTGAAAGCTCTCCTACTGATATCTTTACTTGTGTTTCGCCGGGACCGGAGAAGTCGTATTTTATTTTTACAGAAGGATCTGTTATATCGATTTCGGCTTTTGTTCCGTCTTCATAAGCGTAAGAAACGATAAGATTGGTCGTGTCGAGCATAGCATCGGTACGGTATCTCTTAACGGCGCTGTTGGAATTTATATTTAATGAAGTCGGTGTTTCTACTTTGAGTTTGAAATCTTTTTCAAGGTTTATGCCGTATGTTTCATTGCGGAGGACTGCATGTGCCGTAACTTCTCCTCCCGCTATTGCAGTGTCACACTCTATTGTGAGGGAAGATTCAAGACCGACTTCTTTAAGAAGATTAGAAGAGTGGTCCGTATATCTGCATTCTATATCGAACATATCGGCGGTAAGCGTTGTTCCGTAATAAAGTTTTTGGAATAGAGGATAGAAATCTATACTTTCGATATCGGTTATTTTAACAGGGAATGTTGTTGTAGAACCGTAGAAGTTTACGGTTACCACATAATCTCCCGCTTCCTTAAAAGTAGTTCCTTGAAGATCGAAATTTCCGAGTTCTTTTATCATGGACGTTCCGTCTTTAAAGTTTACTTTTATCGTAAGACCCGCAGGAGTAAATCCCGATCTCATTACATCGATTTTTCTGTATACCGGCTCTTCCGGCTGTGTTGCAATTTCTATATCGGACACTCCGATAACATTTACATCATATGTGAAAGATTCTCTTCCGTATCGGAGAGTAACTGTTGTCTTTCCTTCGTTGTCAAAGTTATATGTAGCGTTGCAATAATCTACTGTTTCGTCTGTTCCGTCGGAATATGTTATCTTTGCGGAAAATCCGGAAAGATCAAGTCTGTCGCCCATATAATAAGTAGTTTTTTCAGGGAGCGTTATAGGCTCGAAAGATACAACGCTGTCTTCTTTTTCTTCTATGGTGCTCTTATAATTTGTTACATATTCTTCGCTGCCGATAACGATGTAGTCTATATCGATGCTTGCGCCTTCGTATATATTGCTCTGGTTACCGTAACCGAAAGGAAATACGATGAAATCTCTTATCGAACCTGCCCATGTTGTTTCAGGGGTGTTGGCTTTGCTGTAATTTGTATTATAGTTGAGGTCTCTAATGCTGAAAATGTATGTAGTCCAACCGGTCATGTTGGGTTCTATATCGAGAAGGGAAATGGAACGTGTAACGTTTGTAGTCCAGTTCATTGTAAATCCGAATCCGATTTTAGTAGATGAACTGTTGTTTCTTATTCTTATCTTTACAAATTCCGCCTGTCCGGCTGCTTCCGTTCCTACTTTGATATCCGACGCAAAGCTGTCGAGAACGAAGGGAACGCCTGCCGTATTGTTCGTGTCTTTTGCGGTGAGACGAAGTACTTCGCCATCATCTACCAATGACCAATTAAGATGGCTCAGATAGCTATATTGATTGCTCAAAAAAGCGGCGGCAGTCATCTGGTCTTCGTCTTTGGGGTTTGTTGTAAGGCCTGCGCTTTCCCACTCGCCTGTTTCTTCATTGAACTTTGCCCAGTCGTTTGTTTTGGAGGAAAAATCCAAAAAGTCAACACAGTTTATTCCTGATGAGTCGGTAGTTATTTGGGATGCCGCGAAAGAAGACATTGTTACAAGACAAAATAACAATGACACTGTTAAGAAAACTGACAAAATTTTTTTCATTAGAGTTCATCCTTTCCGATACGGGAAAATATAAATATAAAAATAATAAATGAAAAATATATTCAGAATGCAAAAAGAGCGAAGATTCGGATTTTTTGTCGATAACGAAAAACACAAAGGGGCGATTTTTGTAATTGAAAAATTACATTTATTATTAGATATCTATAATATTCTATTATATATAATATCACAAGAAAGCATATAAAGTCAAGATTATTATTATGTGTTTATATTAAACTGTCAAGCATTTCAACACGGCGTGTGTGTCTTCCGCCGTCAAAGTCTGTCGAAAGAAATGTATTTGCTATTTCGCTCGCTTTTTCAAAAGAGATTATGCGTGCTCCCAGACAGAGAACGTTTGCATCGTTATGATGTCTTGTGAGCGACGCGGATTCCGTATCGGAGCAGAGAGCGGCGCGGATTCCTTTGTGTTTATTTGCCGCCATGCTCATTCCTATTCCCGTACCGCAGACGAGTATGCCGAACATGCATTCTCCGGAGTTTACAAGTTTGCATACCTTATCGGCGTATACGGGATAATCTACTGATTCGGGACCGTTTGTTCCGCAGTCCGTACATTCAAATCCGTTGTTTTCGAGGAGCGATATCAGCTTATCTTTGTATTCATAACCTGCGTGATCAGCTCCGAGGGCGATTTTGATTTTCATGATTTAATTCCTTTCTCTTTTTCGTTTGCTTCGCGCTCTGCCTGCGATAAACGCAGATATTCGGGGCGGAGCAGTGTATCTGTAAATATGCTTTTGTCGTTTTCCGCTTCGTATTTCGAAAGCGCTACGGAGGCGACAGAGGCGGCATTTTGATCTATAAGGAGAGACGGCGTCGTCATTTTTTTCGGAATATCAAGCTTTGACGCTATCGTATATCCGTCTCCGAAAAAATATACGGGCATATCATATGACAGCAACTCTTTTTTCAGATCTTCCGCGGAAATGAGCCTGTCTTCGCAAAGTCTTGTTCTTTTTCCGTTTTCGTACATGAAGACGGCGTTATAAAGTTGTGAACGTCTTGCATCCATTACGGGGACGGCTAAAAATTTTCCGGGCATTCCGTTTGCGTTTTCGGCAAGCGCTTCTATTGTCGATACGGGGACGCATATCTTATTTTTCCCGAAAGCGAGTCCTTTTATGACAGAGACGCCTATTCTGACGCCTGTAAACGATCCGGGACCTGCGCAGACGGCAAACATATCTATATCATCTACGGAGAGCTTTGTGTTTTTCAACACGGAATTTACCATAGGCAGCAGAGTTTCGCTGTGGGTAAGACCGTTTTTTTGTGTATACAGCGCAAGCGTTCTGTTATTTTCGCATATTGCCACTGTGGCGCATACGGCGGAAGAATCAAGCGATAATATCTTCATTCGTCTTTCCTTTCTATCGTTATGGCGCGGGAATTTATATCTTCTGAATTTTTCGATATCGTTACCGTGAAACTGTCGTCGGGAATGAATTCTTCTATTTTTTCGCTCCATTCCACGGCGCATATCCCGTTTTCGATATAATCGAAAAATCCCGTGGAGACAAGGGAATCTTCGTCGTCTATTCTGTACATATCAAAATGATAGAACGGGATATTTCCTTTGTACTCGTTTACTATTAAATAAGTCGGACTTTGAACTCTTACTCCCGGAGAAAGCGTTTTTGCCATTCCCCGTACAAATGCGGTCTTGCCGACGCCGAGATCTCCGCGCATTGCGATAAAATCGCCGATTTTCAGCGTTTTTGCGAATTCTTCTCCGATTTTTTCGGTTTCTTCCGTTGTTTTCGTAAAGAAAGTTTCTTTCATTTTTTTACCTTTATCTTGTTTTGCGCGCAAGGGACGCGATACCGCATGAGAGTGCGTCGCAAAGTTTTTCTATATCACTTTCGCTGTTGCATTTTCCGAGGCTTACGCGGATAGTCGAATCGGCTTCGTTTTCGCTCATGCCGTACGACAGAAGTACGTGGCTTTTGTGTCCCGTATTTGACGAGCAGGCAGACCCGCTCGAAACGTATATTCCGCGTGAGGAAAGGAAGTGGAGCATGGTTTCGCTTCGTATCCCCGGGATAGTTAAACTTATTATATGATCCGCGTGACGGCACGACGGTGTATTTATTCTTATTTCCGGCAATTTTTCGGATATTATATTTTCTGTGAGTTTGCGTAGTCTTGAAAATTTTGAAAGCTCGTCGGTAAGCGTTTTTTCTCCGATCTTTGCGGCGGCTCCGAACCCCGCGATACCTATTGTGTTTTCCGTGCCGCTCCTAAGTTCGTATTCCTGTCCGCCGCCGTGTATTACGGGAACGATACCTTTTGATGTAAGAACTTTTTCTCTTACAAAAAGAGCGCCTACGCCTTTCGGACCGCCTATTTTGTGCGAGCTTACGGTTATAAGGTCGGCAGGAAATGACGCGAGCGGCTCGGGCGTCTTTAAAAATCCCTGCACCGCGTCGCAATGGACGAGTACCTCGGGATTTTTTTCTCTTGCCGCGTCCGCGATCTCTTTTATATTGTTTATTGCGCCCGTTTCGTTGTTTACCAGCATGGCGCTTACGAGTATTGTATCTTCGGTCAGTTCGGAAAGATATTTTTCTTTGTCCCACACACCTTTGGGGGAGGGGATAAATGCTACCTTATATCCGAGCGAGGAAAGGTACTTTGCCGTTTCTGTTACGGAAGGGTGTTCTGTTTCTCCGACGATTATTTTTCCGCCGCGCCTGCGCTCTTTTGCCGTCGCCGCTCCAATCAAAGCGAGATTGTTTGCCTCCGTTCCGGAAGAGGTGAAAACAAGCATCTGCGGTTTTACTTTGCCGTATTTTGAAGCGCCCATTGCTGAAAAGATATTTTTTCTTGCTTCTTCGATCTCTTTTTCGGCGTTCATACCGAGGGTATGCAGAGAAGACGGATTTCCGTAAATATTTTTTGCCACATACTCCATTTTTTTCGCCGCTTCGTCGCAAAGCGGCGTTGTTGCGCTGTTGTCAAGATATATAGATTCCATAAAAAATCCTTTTGCTTATGCCTTGAAATTTTCCATTATAGATTTTACTTCATCCGTGTGTTTGTCGTAGTTTTCTTCTGTGGCGGTATATGTGAATATATAAAGCTGTGCCGCGTTATATGAGAAAGTCTGCATATATTTGTATACTACGCCGTTTAAAGTTATCGTATATACGTATTTTATCGCATTCATTTCTCCGAAAAGTTGATTGTCCGCGTATTTTTCGGGCTCCGATATCTCTTTATAGGTGGATTTTAAGCTTTCGAAATAATTATTACAGTATTCCTCTAACGATTTGTATTTCGAACCCCACGTGAATACAGATACGGATATATTGCTCTTATCGTTTGCATATGCCGAGGTAAAACCGTTTGAGATGTCTGATACCCAGTTTTCCGGTATATAAAGTGTATATGTCACATATTCGTTTTCGGCGATCTTCATGCCGTCCGGAATGCTTTCATCCTTTTTTTTGCACGATACGAGTGCTGTCATGCATATTGCGAGAACAAGAATAACAGATAAAATTTTTTTCATTTTTATATATCCTTATATAATAAATATTATATATAGTATAATGTTTTATCACTTTAAAGTCAACACAAAAAACCTCTTCAAAAGTAAAAAAAGAATGAATAACGACACTTTTGAGTTTTTACTTTTATAATTCCTTTTTCATGCAAACGGAATCGGGCATATCCTTATATTGCCCATAGTTTGGAATAACTTTGTATCCGATTTTCCGATATAACGACATTGCCGCCACAAGAGGCTCTCCGGACTCCAATATAAGATATTTATAGCCTTTATTTTTCGCGCGTTCTTCCAATAATTCCATTAGCTTTTTTGAAATACCTTTTCCCCGGTATTCGCGTTTTATGAAGACTCGCTTTACTTCCGCGCATTCATCATCGTATTTTTTAAATCCCGCACTGCCGACAGGGATATCTTCATCGTATGCGACGATTACATCGTGAATATCATCGAGCTTGTTATACGGAATATATTCCGCACGGTTTTTCTCTCCTCCGACAAGTTCGTTTAAAAAATCATCCAGATCGTGACAAAGCTCAATAAAATCAGGGTTTTCGTCATTTGTATATATAAATCTCATTTTTAAAACTCCTCATCTATGTAATATATTTTTGTAAATTAAACCGCCGAACAACAGCGGATATATGGTACACTCCGCATCGACGATAGATTTTGTCTTTTTAAAAAATTATTTATGCCATTTATAACGGATTATAACGGAATTTTGCGGAACAGTCGCGCTGTTTTGTCTGCAAAAATACCCGAAAATACGCTATTTTCAAAAACAAAAAACAACAACCCCGCCGAAAATGGCGGGGTAGAGCAATTTTTTAAATCAAATTACTGCTGGTCCTGTTTCATTGCTGCATAGCATTCGCTGCAATATACAGGTCTGTCGTTGCTGGGCTGGAAAGGAACTTTTGCTTCTTTTCCGCATTTTGCACAAGTAGTTGTAAAGAGCTGTTTTGCGGGTCTTGTAGCGTTCTTTCTTGCGTCACGGCAGCTCTTGCATCTCTGGGGCTCGTTCTGGAAGCCTCTTTCAGCATAGAATTCCTGCTCGCCTGCTGTGAAAACGAATTCTGCTCCGCAGTCCTTGCAAACTAATGTTTTGTCCTGATACATCTTGTCTTACCTCGCTTTGAAAATATGGTATAAAAATTTTTTGCCCCAAGACAGACTTCAACTGTCATCTTTGTAGAACAACGCTTTGGATTAAGCTATTTGGGCATGAGAACATAATAAATATAAAAACGCGAAAACGCATAAAAAGTAATAAATTGATAATGTATAATCTTATAAAAGCCTTCGCAACTTTGCTTTAATTCTGCCAATAGCGTTATCTACCGACTTTTTCGGGATTGAAAGGGCACGGGAAATATCCTCGTAAGACAGATCTTCAAGGTAAAGACGAAAAACCGAATGTTCGATATCGGTAAGGGAATTGTCGATATTCTTGTTCAATTCGCCGAGGGATTCTTTGCTTATAAGCAATTTCTCCGGCGTCTCGTTTTCCGGCATATCGCAATAAAAGTCATACGGCGTGTCATCGGTGGCTGCAAGCTTTGCGTTGCTTCGTATATATGAGATTATCCTGTTTTGAATACATATTTTGGCGTAAAGCCCGAAAGAAACCCCCTTTGTGCCGTCGTATGCAAGCGCCGCTTTGTAAAGAGCAAGAGACGCTTCCTGGCACAAATCGTCATATTCGTATAGAGGAATTTTGTGAGCCTGTATACATTTTGTCACGGCACTTGAAATAAGTGGAAAGTACAAATGATAAACCGATTCGAAAGAAAGCGGCTTGCCGTTTTTTACATCCTCTAAAAGAGAGTTTATATCGTTTACCAAAAGAACACAACTTCCTGCCTGACAAAAAGACAAATTTTACTTTAAAACACTTAAAATCTTGACTATCTACATTATATCACGAAAAAATCCCGTGTCAAGTTAAATTTCCAATAAAAATGATATATCAGTTATAATTTTTTGACTATTTTCACAAAAAAACGATTTTGAACGACGGTTTTTTTAAAATGTTATAAAAATTTATAATTTTTTGTATACTATTGATAATGGATTTAAGGAAGTATAAGTCTTGAAAATGTGTATACCGCGAATGCCGTTATATACGCGTAAGTAAGGCTCCGCAAGGCTATTTTCGCGGAATCTTTTGTGCTGAGTTTGAAACGGCATGCGGACAGTGCGGCTACACACGGCGTGTACATTAAGACGAATACGGTAAAAGATATCCCTTGCGGCAATGAAAGAATTTCGGAGATGTTGTTCACTCCCAGTACGGAAAGGGTGGAGACTATCGCTTCCTTGGCAAAAACCCCGGATATAAGAGAAGCACATACGCGGTAATCCGAAAGCCCTATCGGTAAAAGAACGGGAGAAATCTTTTTTGCGATAAAAGCAAGAATGCTTTTGTCTGCGGATATTGTGAATTTGAACTCCGGCGTCAGCGAGGATAATATATGTATCGCGGCAGAACACAGAAATATCACGCTTCCGGCGCGGGAGACAAATTCCATACTTTTGGATTTTACCGCTCTTATTATATTTGAAAACTTCGGAAATCTGTATTTCGGGAATTCTATCGAAAGCGGCGGAGCTTTTTTGCCTTTTGACATTAAGACGAGGGAAATATATGACATCAATATTCCGAAAATATATATTATTGAAGCTGCAAGCGCTTTATGCGAAGGAAAAAAAGAAGCGGTTATGAGGGAAAACACGGGGAAACGCGCCCCGCACGGAATGAAAGGCAGAGAATATATCACATTTTTTCTTTCGGATTTTTCAAGTATTTGCGTGGAGAGGACCGCCGGGACGGTACAGCCTAGTCCTGTTATGAGCGGTATAAATGATTTTCCCGAAAGACCGAGAGCACGCATGGGCGCGTCCATGACGAACGCGGCGCGCGCCATATATCCGCTGTCGTTTAACACTTCTATGAGCGCGAACAACATTGCAATTCGCGGCAAAAGCGAAATTACGGAGCCTATGCCGTTTTCGAATACTGTTATTACGAAATTTTTCACTTCATTTCCCGCTCCTGCAAAATTCATAAATTTTTCAAGGAGAGAGATAAAAAAGGAGAAGATTTTCATCGTTAAAAAGCACAATGCGTCGCCTGCCGATGAAAATGTGAATGCGAATATGAATGCCATTATGAGAAAAAATAACGGGATTCCCACGGCTTTTCGGCATATGAGCGAATCGAGTTTGTCATCGAAAGCATAAGATCTGCCGTTTTTGATAAAAACGCTTTTTGAAATATCATTTATAAAATCCGTTCGTTTCTTATCGTCGGAAAAGGAAAATTTTTTCTTGCTCGGGGGAATATTTCCGTCGGATAAAAGCTTTATTTTTTCGCAAAGCTCTTTTATACCCGTGTTTTTTGCGGCGGATATCATTACGACGGGAACGCCGAGTTTTTCGGAAAGTTTTTCTTTATCTATGATAACTCCTTCTTTTTCGGCTTCGTCCGCCATGTTTAAAACGAGTATCGTCGGTATGTTTTTTTCGAGAAGTTCCGTTGTGAGAAAAAGACTTCTTTTCAAATTGGTAGCGTCCGCTATATTTATTATCCCGTCGGCTTTTGAATTTTTTATATATTTATCTGCGACTTTTTCATCGTTTCCGACGGGAGAAAGAGAATATATTCCCGGAAGATCGGCTATTATCACGTCGGGGACGATGTTTTTTCTTAAATCCGATGTTTTTATATCCACCGTCACTCCCGCGCGGTTTCCCGTCGCTTCGTTGCTCTTTGTCAGAATATTGAAAAGCGTTGTTTTTCCGCAGTTCGGATTTCCCGCAAGTATGAATGTCTTTTTTTGCTTTTTCATCTTTTCTCCGATTTTATATTCGTTTATAAAAATTATTATTTTATACATAAACTTATTTCGGAGCGGGGAATAATATTACATGGAAAAACAGATTTCCTTTGCGGCATCGGCGGAAAGTCCTATTTTTGTCTTGCCGCATTTTATAACGATACCTCCTTTTTCGCGGAAGATTATTTCCACTTCGCTTCCTTCATATATGCATTGAGAATAATAAAATTTTTTTCTTCTTTCGTCGGCGTTTATTTTCTGAACTTTGTATCGCGGAAAACCTTCGGATTTATGTTTTATTTTATTTTTCATTAAAAAAACCTCCAAAAAATCAAAAAATGATATTGACAAATTCGATTTAAGATAGTATACTAATACTCGTTCGTAATGCGGAATTGTGTAACGGCAGCACGACAGACTCTGACTCTGTTTGTTGGGGTTCGAATCCCTATTCCGCAGCCAAAAAATTCCCGGAACTTATTGTGTCGGGAATTTTTTTATTAATTAAATATCAAGATTCAAAAAATCAATTTTAACGTAGGAGAGTATTGACATGAAAAAATTGTTGTTATGTTTGCTTGCCGTGTTAATGGTTTTGTCAATTGCCGCATGCAATAAGGATACTGTAACGGCAAGTGACAAAGTGTTTTCTTCAAATGGCATGAACATCACGTTGACGTCGGCGTTCAAGGAGAGCAAAATAGACGGTTACACCGTAGTTTACGATTCTCCCGAGATTGCCGTGTTCGGACTTCGTGAGGCCTATGCCGATGCTGCTCAGCTGAAAGATATGACGCTTAGCGAGTATGCTGATATCATTTATAAGAACAATTCCTCGAAATCTCCCAAGCCGGTATCCACTGTTGACGGGCTGACAGTGATAGAATACGAGTTCCACAATGAAAAGTTGAATAAGAATTATTCCTACTTTACCGTAATGTTCAAGTGCGATGATTGTTTCTGGATGGTTCAGTTTACCTGTGAGACAAAGAATTATGAAGCAAACAGACCATACTTTATCAACTGGGCAAAAACCGTTACATTTACTTCCGCCGCCGAATAATCGGAATAGACCGGACATATAGAAAAGAGAATTACCTGCCGGAAGCCGAATCTTCGGATTCGTATTTAGGCAGGTTTTTTATTGTAAATTGTCACAAGACAACGGAAAGGAGCGCTGAATACCCGTGTTTTGCAAACTGAAAAATCGCAAAATAAATGTCGGAGAATGTTATGATATACAAATGGTAAGAAACGGATATATAAAATCGGAAGCGCTTTCCGAAAGGATATCATTTGAAAATGCCGACAGCGTTTGTCAATTTTGTAAATATAATCAGCTGAGTGAGGGAGGCGAACTCGCCGATTTATTGCACTATATCAAAAATGAACTTTCTTATCCATCGCAGATAAAAAAGAACGGATTTATAATTTATTTTCATGACGGCTTTGTTTTCGAATATAATTGGAATGAGCAATATTCACGCATTAACGGCAAAAAGTTCTATTATATCGAAATTTTCGATATAGAGGACTACGTGCGGCAGTTTGCAGGCGGTTACGATGTCATTATCCAGTATAAAAAACGGCTTTTTCATAAAATTTCTTTTAAATTGGTTGATGCAAGAAAATTCAAATTAAACCAGCCGATTGGAAAATCCGTCGAAAAGATTTTTACTAACGCTAATATAATATACGAAAATACAGATATGAATTAGAGGAAATACAGAAAATATATTTCTTCAAAATCGTTTTGCATTTTGAAAAGGACAACCGATTTTATAATCTCGGTTGTCTTTTTTTGTCCTGATATCTGCATTGCCGCGTAACTATTGAAAATATTGCAATTTTATGGTATTATTTCTTAAAAACATAACGGCAATTCGGATTTTGCAAGCGGGAGCATGATATAAATGGATATATCTTTATATTATAGGGAAAAAGGAAATAAAGATCCGTTTATTCTTTTACACGGAAACGGAGAAGACGGATCGTATTTCGAAAATCAGATAGATTATTTCAGTGACAAATATAGGGTAATTGCTTTGGATACAAGAGGTCACGGCAAATCACCGAGGGGTAATGCGCCTTTCACCATAGAGCAGTTTTCGCGTGATCTTTATGATTTTATGACGGGACTCGAAATTTCAAATGCGATAATTCTGGGATTTTCCGACGGAGCAAATATTGCGATGAAATTCGCGATTAAACATTCGAATATGGTAAAGGCGCTTATATTGAACGGAGGAAATCTGAATTCGAAAGGCGTTAAAAGGACGACGCAGATACCTATCGAAATGGGGTACAGAATAGCAAATCGCTTTGCTTCGAAATCACCTGACGCGAAAAGAAATGCGGAAATGCTCGGTTTAATGGTCAACGAGCCGAATATTTCTCCTGCCGAATTATCAAAAATAACCGCTCCCACGCTAGTTATTTGCGGAAAAAGAGATATGATAAAGGAATCTCACACAAAAGAGATCGCCGCGAATATTCCGAATGCAAAATTATCGATAATCAAAGGAAACCACTTTATTGCAAATAAGAGAGCGGCGGCTTTCAATAAAGAGGTGGAGGCTTTTCTGAAAGAAATTTGATGATTTTTTTCTTTGAGTAAAATAGAAAATTTTGTTATGTTGCGATTATCAGGCGATTTTTCGAAAATGTCGATTTTGAAATTTTACAAATGCGGAAAAAGGCATATAACGATTTTTAACGCGTTTGAGTCTTTGCCGTCGGGGCATTGAATAAGGCGCGGATTTGTGATATAATTATAAAAAGTTTAATGTGAAAATCGGATACTGTATTCGCAATGCGATTTTTACATTATAAATTATTTTGTATGCCTTAATTATTTTATGATATATTTTGTGATTGTGAGATAAAACATTTTTTGTTTTGTCTTGACGGCGTGCGGCATTTAAATATGATTTAAAAAACGGATAAAAACGCGTGTGAATTTGAAATTTACCGCGCTTTTTGAATGTGTGAAGAAAATATACACGGGGGGACTATGAAACTTATTATCGCCGAAAAGCCGAGCCTTGCGCGGAATATTGTCGCAGGTATCGGGGAGATGGCAAAGCGTCGCGGATATTTTGAAAATAAAGATTACATAGTTACATGGGCGTTCGGTCATCTTTTTTCGCTTTGCGATATAGAGGATTACAACGGGCGCGCCGGGGAAAAAAGTAAATGGACGCTTGAAGGGCTTCCGTGCTTTCCCGAAAGTTTCAGATTCAAACTAAAACTCGGCGCCGACAAAAAGCCCGATGACGGCGTAAATAAGCAGTTTGAGCTTATAAAAACCCTTTGCCTTCGAAACGATGTGGACACTATAATAAACGCAGGGGACGCGGACCGCGAGGGGGAAATAATTGTTCGCCTTTGCGTTATGAATGCAGGTGCTTCCGAAAAGAAATTTCTTCGTCTTTGGCTGCCGGATCAGACGCCGCAGACCGTTGCGGCGGCTCTTTCCGATATGAAAGACGAATGCGAATACGACAATCTTGCAAATGAGGGCTTTGCGAGAACATACATAGACTGGCTCTACGGAGTGAATCTTACAAGATATGCGACGTTAAAAACAGGGACTCTTCTTCGCGTGGGGCGTGTTATAGTGCCTATTGTAAAGGCGGTATACGACCGCGATATGGCGATAAAAAATTTCGTTCCCGAGAAATATTATTCTGTTTCGAGCAATGAAAAAACAAACGGGGAAGCGGTAGAGCTTCTTTCGAAGGCAAAATTTGCGGCAAACGATCTTGAAAAAGCAAATGCGCTTTGCGAAAAATACAATTCTTCAAGAGCGTTTGTGGCAAGCAAAAAGGTGAAAAAGGATACGCTTGCACCGGGAAAGCTGTATTCTCTTACAAAGCTCCAAAACGTGCTCGGAAAAAAATATAAAATGCCTATGGAAAAGAGCCTTTCCGTCGTGCAGGGATTATACGAAAAAGGATATATAACTTATCCGAGAACAAACTCCGAATATCTTGCCGTTGCGGAACAGAACAAAGTCAAGAGCATATTGAAGAATATAGAAAAAATCGGATATCCCGTTGTTTTCAAGAATAAAAAGACTATCTTTGACGATTCGAAAATAGAATCGCACTCGGCTCTTACGCCTACTTATAAAATACCCGACAAAAACGCTCTCACGGAAGAGGAAAAGACAGTTTATTCCGCAATACTCAGACGTTTTGTCGCGGTTTTCTGTGCCGAGGATTGCGTTGTGGAGCGCACGGAAATGAAAATCGATGTAGGGGGATACGAAACTTTTACATTAAAAGGCGTCGTAATAAAAGAACAAGGCTGGACTAAATACGACGATTACGTTCAGAAAGACAAAATTTTGCCGAATCTTTCCGAAAATGACGATGTCAATATAAAATTCGCGCCGTGCGAAAAGGAAACAAATCCCCCGAAGCATTATACGATAGAAACGCTCAACAACTATCTTAAAAATCCTTTCAGGGAGGATAAGGCTAATTTATCCGAAGAAGAGAACGACGATGAAGATTATAAGGCGATATTCGAAGGACTTGAACTCGGAACGGAGGCAACAAGAACGGGAATTATCGACAACGCCAAAAAGAGCGGATATATAAGCTTAAAAAAAGATGTGTATACGATTTTGCCGGGCGGAGAATTTCTCATAGAATCGCTTATGGGAATGAATATCTCCATGGACAAGTATAAGACAAGCGAACTCGGCAAGGCGCTGAAAGCCGTTTACCACGGCAAGATGAGCGTTGACGAAAGCGTGTCTCTTGCGGAAAAGGAGATAGCCGATGTTTTTGAGAAAAAAGGCGACTCCAAAATCGAAGACGATACCGATACGGGATTTTACGGAGACATTATAGGAAAATGCCCCGTATGCGGGCGCGATGTCATAAGAGGAAAATTCAGCTACGGTTGCATGGGGTATAAAGAGGGGTGTACATTCAAAATCGGACTGTCGATATGCAAGCGCCCGATATCCGTGTCGAACGCAAAACTCCTTATCGAAAACGGAAAAAGCTCTAAAATAAAAGGGTTTACTTCCAAAAAGGGAACATTATTCGACGCTTTTTTGAAGATGGACGAGAACAAAAAGGTCGTGTTCGATTTTTAAATAAGCCCTGCTTTTCTTATAAGAAAAGCAGCACTTACCTTTCTTTCGTAGAAAGGTAGACATAAGAACTTCCCACCGATTACATCACTTCATTGTGGCAAAAGCTTTTGAGATTCCAAAGGACTTTTCTCGAAAAGTCCTTTGTGTCAGGGTTTGGGGCGGAAGCCCCAACTTATAACGCTTACACAAAAAGCACGGCAACGCCGTGCTTTTATTTTATACCTATAAGCTTTCTTAAAAAAGGAATTCTTTTTATTATTTCGAAAGACAGCAGTGTGAGTGCGAAGCTTCCGAAAATGATTGTTATTACCTGTAAAAAAATATTGTTTATTGCTTTTAAAGAATAGTATGCCGTGATAACCAGAATCGTTTGGTGCAATATGTAAATCGAAAATGAGGATTTTCTGAAATAAACCGTGATTTTGTTTTCTTTGTTTAAAAATTTGTTGCCCAAAATAATGCAGGACAGTATACCGAACCAACCTGTAAAATTTACAAATAGATCTTCATAATAACCGTATTTGGCGTAAAAAAATACAAGTGTCACCTGAGATATCAGAAACAATGGCAAAATGAGAAATTTCATTTTTATTATTTTTTCGATGTTTTCGTCGGTGAAAAGGTAGTATCCTATCAAATACAGAAGTAGGTATTTGCCTATGCTCTGACCGCCGAAATTTCCTATATGGTAAAACAAAAAAACGGGAATAAACAGGAATATGATCAAAAATATATTTATTCTGTTTACCTTGTCTTTTATCTTACCGTGCGGGATTTTTTTGACAAGCGGCAATGTTATCAAGGTTATGATAAACAAATAGAGCAAAAACCATAAATGCCCGAAAGTGAACATACCGTCATATCCGTTCAGATCGGAAAAATGAGTAAAGAAATATTTGAAATTATCTATGATTCCTTTGTCATATTGGAAAAAGAACTTTCGCGCATATAAAGTCTGAAAGGGAATGAGAATTATAATTCCGCTTATAAGCGGCAAGAGCAATCTTTTCGTTCGCTCTTTTATAAATTCCTTTGTGTCTCTCTTGTCCAATGAATATTTTGCCGACATTCCGGCGATTACGAACAAAACGGGCATGAGCCACGGGCTCAAAGACACTATAACGGAACTCAAAACAATATTATTTCCGCCCCATATGTAAAATTTCGGTCCGAAATTGTTCCAGATCATAAAAGTATGGTACGGAAACAGAAGTAATATTGTTATGGTTCTTATATTGTCCAGATAATGTTTTCTCATATCGTCGCCTCGCTTTGAAAATATTTATTTAAAGCGCGTTAAAAACATAAGAATTGAAAAGTTTGCGAAGATGTATCAATGCCTGTATTCGGAGCGGAGAAGCGCGATTTCCTTTCTGTAACCGTCTTCGTCGTTCGGCGTTTCGAGAATGAAAGGAAGCGTATACAGAGCCTCGTGATTTATAACTCTTACAAGAGCGTCTTTTCCGATATAGCCTTCGCCTATCTTTGCGTGTCTGTCCTTGTGGGCGCCGCATGGATTTAAGCTGTCATTCAGATGTACTGCTTTAAGCTTGTCAAGTCCGATTATTTTGTCGAAATTTGCGAGTACGCCGTCGAGGTCGTTTACTATATCGTATCCGCCGTCCCATATGTGGCAGGTATCAAGGCATACGCCTATCTTGTTTTTTAAGTTTACAAGCGATATTATTTCCGCTATTTCTTCAAATGTTTTTCCGATCTCCGAACCTTTTCCCGACATCGTTTCGATAAGGACCGTAGTGGACAGGGAATTGTCGAGTATCGCATTCAACATATCGGCGCATTCGTGTATGCCGACGTCGCTCCCTTGACCTGTGTGCGCGCCCGGATGGAAATTATAATAGTTTCCGGGAGTATATTCAAGACGGTTCAGATCGTCCGCCATGGTCTCTCTTGCAAAATCCCTTAAATGTTCGTTCGAAGAGCAGGGATTGAGCGTATAAGGCGAGTGCGCGACAAGGCGCGAAATACCGTTTTCGTCTGCAAATTCCGTGAATTTTGCGACATCCGCTTCATTTATCGCTTTCGCACTGCCGCCGCGGGGATTTCTGGTGAAGAACGCGAAAGTGTTTGCATCGATGTTCTTTGCGGCTTCTCCCATGGCGTAATATCCGTTTGAAGCCGATAAATGGCAACCTATTTTAAGCATTTTTTACCTCTTAAACGTTAAATCTTATCACAACTATGTCTCCGTCGCGGAAAACGTAGTCTTTTCCTTCGCTTCTGATAAGTCCTTTTTCCTTTGCCGCCGTCATGGAGCCGCATTTCATAAGGTCGTCGAAAGAGATGACCTCCGCTCTTATAAATCCGCGTTCCATGTCGGTGTGTATTTTTCCCGCCGCCTGCGGCGCTTTTGTGCCGTTTACGATAGTCCATGCGCGGACTTCCTTGGGACCTGCCGTCAGAAAGCTTATATATCCGAGGAGCTTGTAGCTTGCTCTGATGAGCGCATCAAGTCCGCTCTCTTTTATTCCGAGATCGTCGAGAAATGCCTTTTTGTCGTCTCCCGAAAGCTCCGCAAGCTCGGCTTCTATTTGTGCGCAGATGTATATCAGTTCGCTTCCTTCGCTCTGAGCATGGGCTTTGAGCGCTTTGTATTCCTCGGTTGACGTGAAGTCGTCTGCAAGCTGATTTTCGCTTATGTTTGCGACGTATATTACGGGTTTGAGCGTGAGAAGCGCGACGTCGGAAAGCATTGCGCGCTCGTCGTCGGAAAACTCCATGGAACGCGCGCATTTTCCGTTTTCGAGTGTTTCCTTGACCCTTTTGAGAAGGTCAAGTTCTCCTGCAAGAGTTTTGTCGCCTTTGAGGTCTTTTTCAACTCTTGTTATCTTGCGTTCGAGAACTTCAAGGTCGGAGAAGATGAGTTCGAGATTTATCGTTTCTATATCGCGTATGGGGTTTACATTTCCGTCTACGTGAATGACGTTGGGATCTTCAAAGCAGCGGACAAGGTGGATTATTGCGTCTGTTTCTCTTATATGCGAGAGGAATTTGTTTCCGAGCCCTTCGCCCGCGGACGCGCCCTTTACAAGTCCCGCTATGTCTACGAATTCTATGACTGCGGGGGTGTATTTTTCGGGGTGGTACATTTCAGAAAGCGCGTCGAGTCTTGAATCGGGAACGGTTACCATTCCGACATTCGGCTCTATTGTGCAGAAGGGAAAGTTTGCCGCCTGTGCCCCTGCATTCGTTATAGCATTGAAAAGTGTGCTTTTGCCGACATTCGGCAAGCCTACGATTCCGAGTTTCATATATTTAAAATTCCTTTTTCATAAAAATTTGCGGAAAAACACCGCTTCATCTTTATATAGTACAATAATTTTGATTTTAAGTCAACGATTTTGAGCTTTTTTAGGATTTTAATTGAAAAATAGGTAAAAAAACTATAAATAAATTTTTAATTATCTTTATATTTCTTTACAACAGTCTTCTTAAATGTTAGAATATAATAAACTATCGGAATAAAAAACAGGAAGGACATAAATGTTATGAGTACAAAAGTTCTTTTTATTGACGACGATATCAATATCTGCGAAGCCGTCAGGCTTTATCTCGAAAACGACGGTTATGAGGTAAAAACGTCGAACGACGGGGAAGCGGGAATTGATGAATTCAAAAAATACGAGCCGGACATCGTTCTTCTCGATATAATGATGCCGAATAAAGACGGTTGGCAGGTCTGCCGCGAGATACGCGAGATTTCGGGCAAACCCATAATAATGCTTACCGCAAAGGGCGAGGTGTTCGATAAAGTCCTCGGTCTTGAACTGGGAGCCGACGATTTTATGACAAAACCGTTTGATATGAAAGAGCTCTCTGTAAGAATCAAAGCAGTTCTTCGCCGTTGCCAGGCAAAGACGAAAAAGGACGACGAAGAATGTATAAAATTTGAGAATATAGAGATAAACCTTCAAAAATACGAGCTTAAACTTAACGGCAAAGCGGTGGATATCCCCCCGAAAGAGTTGCAGCTTTTGTATTTTCTCGCGTCTAATTACAATCATGTGTTTACGCGCGATCAGCTTCTTGACAAGGTTTGGGGATTCGATTATCTCGGAGATTCCAGAACAGTTGACGTCCATATAAAACGTTTGCGCGAAAAGCTCGACGGCATTTCCGATAAATGGACGCTTAAAACCGTATGGGGTGTCGGATATAAGTTCGAACTTCTGTCTTGAAAAAGCGAGAATATTTATCAACGATTAAGGTAAACAGGGGAGCGAATGCCCCTTTGATCGGTTAGACACTTTTGACTGCGTCTGTTTTTGCGCGGCGATGTTCCGGAATTCTGAATTTTTATCAGCGCGATATACGTAATGCAGTCCTTGTCTATATGCTTTAAAAGAGGTCTTCAAAGTGAAAAAAAGCATTTTTGTCAAGTATATATCGGCTTTTTTGCTTATCGTTTTCATAAGCTTTATGCTCTTGACCGTCATCGTAAGCTCGATGACGGTCAAATCCGCTAATAAGCAGAGGGTGACGATAGCGCAAAACACCGCTCTTTATATGCTTGACTTTCTGAAAACAGAATATGCGTCATCTGCAAGCGAGGTCTCTCCGTTCTCGCTTCCGTTTGAATATTTTATAAAGATGAAAAAGGCACAATTTTCGAGCACTATCAACATTCTTTCCAAAAATGCGGAAAAAATGACTATTATGATAACGAATGAAAATGCCGAGATTCTTGTCTGTACGGAAGAACTGTATTCGGGAACGATAACGGACAAAAACGTATTGGCGGATATATCCTCTGCGCAGAGCGAGCTTATATATTCAAACATGAACGGTATGTTCACGCAAAAATACGGAGTGTACATCGTTCCCGTAAAATATACGGAATCCGACGAGACATCAGCAGGTGCTCTTATTGTTTGTTTCAGCGCGAATGAGATAGATAATCTTACGATGAGCACGATACGCACCATAATACTTGCAAGCCTCTGGGTAATGGTGGCAAGCTTTGTTGCGATATACTTTATAACGGAACGAATCGTCTCTCCTCTCAATCAGATGAGCATGGCGACAAAGCAGTTCGCCGCGGGAAAATTCGACGTCAGAATAAATGTAGACGGCGACGACGAAATAGCGGAGCTTGCCTCGGCGTTCAACGGCATGGCGGGCGCTCTTGCGGAGACGGAGGCGACAAGAAGCACGTTTATTGCGAATGTTTCGCATGATCTGAGAACTCCGATGACCTCAATATCGGGATTTATAGACGGCATGTTAAACGGTGCGATACCGCCCGAAAAGCACGCTTATTATCTCGGAATAATAAGTCAGGAAGTAAAGAGGCTCTCCCGTCTTGTGTCGCAGCTTCTCGATATATCGAGAATGGAAGCGGGCAACAGAAAATTCGAGAAAGTTCCTTTCGACATCTGCGAAATGGCGCGCGTGATACTTCTTTCTTTTGAGGCGAAGATAGATTCAAAGAAGCTCGATGTGGAATTTGATTCTCCTTCGGACAAACTTTATGTATACTCGGACAAGGATGCCGTAAATCAGGTTGTATACAACATATGCGATAATGCGGTAAAATTCTCCAAAGACGGCGGAAAATACAGAATAGCGATATCCGATGAGGGAAGCTTTATAAAGCTCAGCGTTTACAACGAGGGCGTGGGAATTTCCGCAGAGGACAAGGAGCATATTTTCGACCGTTTTTACAAGAGCGATAAGAGCCGCGGACTCGATAAATCCGGCGTGGGACTCGGTCTTTACATCTGTCATACGATAATGGACAGGCTGGGAGAGAAGATCTACGTGGAAAGCGAATACGGCAAATATTGTTGCTTTATTATAGAGCTGACAAAATATAAAGGCAAGCTTCCGATAGGTTCCGATAACGGAAAACAACAAATGCAATGACCCCGAAAATTCGGGATTGTATATCTTCATACAACAAAAAGCGTCTTGGCTTTTTGCCAAGACGCCTAAAAATATAAAGCCGTTCATATGCGGGATTTTCTTATTCCACATCCTCGCTTTTCATTTTCTGCCCGCGATATGATTCGACATATTTTTCATATTCTTATTTTATGCCGCGAACGAAATACGTTGACCGATTTTTTTGCGGACAAACCGACTGTAAAAGGAGTTTTCAAAATGGTAAAAATATCACCTTCGATACTTGCGTGCGATTTTTCGCGCATGGGAGAGGAAATAAAGAGAATAGAGCGCTTTTCCGACTATCTTCATGTGGATGTAATGGACGGAATTTTTGTTCCGAATATTTCTTTCGGTATGCCTGTTATAAGCTCTATCAGAAAGACGACGGATATGTTCTTTGACGTTCACCTTATGATAGACCGCCCCGAAAGATATATAGATGATTTTGTAAAATGCGGTGCTGACCTTATAACGATACATTACGAGAGTACGGATGATCCCGCGGCTGTTCTGAAAAAGATAAGAGCCTGCGGGAAAAAAGCAGGTCTTTCCATAAAGCCGAAAACCGATGTTTCGGTAGTGCTTCCGCTTCTTCCGCTTTGCGACCTTGTTCTCGTTATGACGGTAGAGCCGGGATTCGGCGGACAGAAATTCATGCACGATATGATGCCGAAAGTAAAAGCTCTTCGCGACGCGGTGGAGAAAGACGGTCTTGACGTCGAAATAGAAGTTGATGGCGGGATAAATAAGGAGACCGTAAAAGAAGCGGCAAAAGCAGGCGCCGATGTATTTGTAGCGGGCTCTTCCGTTTTTGCGGCGGAAGACGCGGAAAAGGCTATATCGGAAATAAGAGATGCCGCAAAGTCTTTTTGACGACTTCGTTTTTTAGTCGTCTGAATTAAAAAATATCTTTTTCTCTTTTGTAATTGAGTGGTATTTAAGACTTTTGCGGAAAAATTGTGCGGATTGATGCGAAGGCTGAAAGACAGTTAAATATTTAAAAACGGGGATTTACTACATGAGCGATTCAAAGCATGATTTTATAAGGTTTTTTCTCCTTTATTTGGCAAAACTTATTTTTGCGGTGTTACTTACGTTTATCATAATGATTCCCGTGACGAATATTATCCGTCTTTTTCCCGGCATATCGGGGACAAATACCGAAAATATCGTATTCGGAACCGTATCCGTGGCGGTAGAGGTAGTTATATTTGCCGTCATGTCCTTTAAGGATTTTTACAACGGCAAAACATCAAGCGTAAAAATACCGTTTCTGTCTTTTTTCTCTGCCTTGGTATTGCAGTTTATATTAGCCGCGGCAAGCAGTTTTGCCACATATACGGCGGGATTTGGCATAATGTATCTGGGAACTTTTTTCTATTACGTGATTTCCGATGAAAAATATATTTTTCCCGTTACCGATGTGCCTGATATTCCTTTTTCTTATTTTCTCATACCCATGGTTGTTCTCGATATATTGATGATTGCGTCATTTTTTCTTTCCTTCTTTATGGCAAAGAGAAGAGCGGATAAAGAAAGAATTCATGAGTGATTTGTTTTGCAATATAAAAAGCCCTTTTACAGTGAAATGCACCCCAAAAGTTAGACACTTATGGAGGTGCATTTTTTATGGCAAGAA
>UQXK01000005.1 GCA_900544985.1 uncultured Eubacteriales bacterium | reverse complement strand
CTTTTCGTGAAAAGTCCTTTGGAATCTCAAAAGCTTCGCTAAAATAAAGTGGTGTGTTTGAGCGAAGTTCTTTGGCTTACCTTTCTTACAAGAAAGGTAAGTCAGTTCTTTCGTTTTTTCGATATAACAAACAATACCGAAGCGAGAACAATAATTACGGCAATAGCTATTACTATGCCACTGCCGACGGTAAACTTTCCTTTTGTGTCATCGGGCGTCGGCACAACCGCGCTTGTATTATCCGAGCTTTCAACCGTAACATCGGTCTTTGGAAGCTCGGAGGACGCCGTTGTAACAACAGTTTCCGTCGTTTTTTCGTCGGGCGGATCTATTTTTCCTTTGCCGATAGAGACAAGAAGCGAATCCGCGCGCTTGGAGAGAAAAGATCGGAGATATCCAAGACACGTAATCGGTTCATTGTCAAGCCCGCTTCCCCATTCGGAAAAATGAACAAACTTTGTGGAGACCTTGCGATATCCGCCGGAGCTTAGAACCCAACGGTCAGAATCGTATGTTTCCCAGCGTATTCTGTCCATCGCAACAGAAGCGGATATTTCTTCGGCTGTCTTATTTATAAAACCGTTTTCGGAAAGATACGATTTTACTTTTCTATACGCCGTATCGTATTTTTCGGCGACGACGGCTTTGAAATCCGAATGCGACATAAGCGGAGCCGCAAGCGCTCTCACATAATTTTGGAACTTGCCGTTCTGCGCCCATAAAAAGTCCGTATCTGTCGCATAAGTGTCAAAATTCAGATTTCCGAGTATGTTGTCCATGTCCCATATCGGACCCATGAATATTTTACTTACTTTTCCGTTAGAATCGGCGTCCTTGAAGAAAAACATACTCGAAAAATACGCGTCCCAATTTTTAAGCAGTTCTTCTTCCGTGTAGACCGCGGCAAAACTGTCTATATCTATATATTCGCTGTAATGAACACCCTTTTTGTTGTATCCGTCAGATGAATATATCGCCTCTTCCATATCCGCAAAGAGAGACGCTATATATTCCATTTCATCTTTGCTTACAAATTCGGGAGATTTCACAACATATGTGTTGCCGTTTTCCGTAGTAAAACGGGCAGGTTCGCGGTATCCGTACATATTGTCAAGCTCTAAAAGATATCCACCCGTTATATCTTCGGGAGAAACAAGCCCCTGCGAATACGTGTATGAAGTAAGTATCGTATCGGAGATAAGTTTTCCGTTCGTGACCGTTATTACCGGAAGAGATTCAAAATCCACATCGGGATTTTTATCTTCATTTTCCTTTTCAAGCTCTTTTATATCTACTCTGCCCGAATTTATCTGTACCTTTTCGCAAATAAGATATATGCCTTTGTAATCTCCGTCTATATAGAGATTTACATATCTGTAATCTATGCTGTAAGGAATTCCAAGATCCTTTGCAAGCATAAACGCGAGCGCATTGTGCATATGGGAAAGATCTACGTAATCGGCAAGAAGTATCCACGTTTTCGCGGATTCCATGCCGAGCACGGGAGATTTTTCGGAAAGCTTTATCTGATACGGCTTTTTGTAATATCCCCATGTCGCGTTGCCGCGCCCTTTTATTTCGCTTTTGTCGGAATATTCCGTTTTTCCCTCCGCGGATATTATTGTGATCTCTGCTTTTTTGTCGCGGTTATCTTTGGAGGATTCTATATATTCAATTCCCTTTGACGTTTCGACGAACACCGCGGGAAGCGATCTGTCACGGTAAAAAATATATCTTGCGCTGTTGTTTCCGGAATAAAACGTCACATCGTAACATTCGTTTCCTTCAAAATCTTTTGACGCCGCAAAGGAAAGATCGGCAGAGTCTCCGGAAAGGATTTTTCCGTAAGCCTGCTCGCCGGTTTTGCCGTAAGAAATCTCTTTTCCCCCGCCGAAAACAAGAGTCAGTTTTTTTATATCGGCATTCGACGGAAGAAAAATGTTGTTTCCGCTTGCATTTATATAATATTCACCGGAATTTCCGATATCGGAAAGTTTTACACGGACGGAAAAATCATTTTCCGCCGCTGATACGCAAACAGAAAAAACAGAGAGGATAACAACCGAAATAATGAACGCGAGGAATATTTTTACCTTTTTCATAATGCCTCCTGTTATTGATTTTTATCAAAATAAAAAAATTACAATTATTTTTAAAAAGACTTTTTGTATAAAACATATTCGGAATTCAAAACAGCTCCGTTTACAGTGCAAAAAGTCTCTCTTTATTATTTTTCAATTTTTAAAAAAATGTTCCGATTATATAAAACAAAAAGATAATTCATATTTATAACAACATCGTCAAACCGACATTATACGAAACGGATCTTTTCTATTTTGATTGCACCGTTTTCAAAAACTTCTTATCATTAAATTGTTCATTTGTAAGAAATTCCCCGTTATAAAACATTGCATAAGTCGTACAGGGACTCGGTGCGGATTTAGCCTGTTCTTTTGTTTCAATATGAATCGCTTTGAACGGAATATTATTATCCAAAGCCGTTTTTTCAATGATAGGTACATATTTGCCATTGAAAGGACACTGGCTTGTATAGTATAAAACATATCCGTTCTCTTCTATATGAGGATGCTTTGCCGATTCCGTAAATCGCGGAACAGCCGCTTTTTCATCAAAAGGAAGATACATAAGCTCGATTCCGTTGTCCGATACATCGGCAACTTTAAATCCTTTATAAAGCAAGTATTTCGGATCGGACAAAAACGGTCTCTTTTTTGCAGAAGAAAGAATACAAAGACCCGATCTTCCTTTTTCTTTGGAATCTTTTATACACTCATTCAATAAGTCATTTGAGTATCCGTGTCCTTTAAACGAGCCTGCCACCCAAAGACAGTCTATATACATATAGTTTTCCGCAATAACAGGGACCCACGCATTTTCCGCAGGAATATATTCGATAAAGCACTTTCCCCTTTCTTTGCTTTTCAGGAAAACAAGACCGTCATCAAAACATTTCGTCATCCATTCTTTTTTAGATGAAACCTGTATATCGTTGTTATTCGATATTGCACAGCAGATATGTTCCTTGTCGATATTTTCTTTTGTCACTTTTATATATTCCATTATCACTGTTTCCTTTGCAAATATAAATTTGCCTATATCTTTTTAATCGGATGTCTGATAACCGTTTTCCACTTTTCGGGGGAGACCTTTCTTGCGTCCGACATATAAATTTCGTGGTGAAGTCTTGTGTCTGTTATATCATTGACATATCCGTTTTCGGAAAGATACTCATCCATCAATGAAACAGAAGCCGGCTCATCATCAAAAGGACCCGAGTGCATTATCTGAACGCACAACCCTTCTGAAACAGTCATGAACTCCGCCGAGGAAAGGTCCATTTTTTTCTTTTCAGTCGCCGTTTTAACAGCCCACTCAAAATCTTTTTCTGTGACAAAGTCGGGCAAGCGAATAACGGAAATCCAATTAAACGAGGATTTGTCTGTATAGTCTGCGCCGGAAATATTATCCTGCCACCAAAAGCCTTCGAGAGGCGGCACGACATATTCAAAAAAGCCCTTGATCTTGTAATCCGTTTTGTAACTCATTTTCAATGTGTACGCAACGGCGTACAGTACGCCGATAGCTTTCTGATATGCGCCGCCCTCTTCGTTCGGATCGCCCTTTCCTCTTACCGCAATGTAATTTGCCTTTGGTACGTTTACGATTTCGGGCTTATTCTTCGGCATATAAAATTCTTTATATTCTTTCTTAAAATCAAAAGCCATATTGCCTCCGTCAAACTGCAATTTATATACTTACGTAAAATATTTGATTTTTTATTATGGAAAAAATTTATTTTTCTATCTCAAATGTATGAACGCCTGCGGAAAGCTCTTTTACCTCGTTTCCGATATAAAGACGTCCGCGGCATGACGACGGAACGACAACTCTTACAGTAGCTTTTCCGTCCTTTGAAACAAAGCCGCTCTCGGCGCGCCCGTAAGGCGTATCTATATAGGCATGCGCGCTTTCAAGACCGCAGAAGTATGCGGGGCAGAAATCTATATCCCTGTACGCAGGAGATGAAGCGGAAATTCCTGCGATATACTTGTAGAAAAACGCGGAAACGCTCGAAAACATATGGTGGTTTCTCGATCCTCCGCCGTTCCAGCATTCGATAAGAGTAGTATTACCCTCGTCTATCCAGCGTTTCATGCTCGGATACGTTTTGTTCAAAAGCACGGAAAGACCGATATCGGCGCGTCCGTATCTTCCGAGCGAATCGAGCACCGCCTTGCAGCCGAGCACACCGAAATCAAGATGACCGTCTTTCTCCTCTATCTGCTTTATAAGAGTGGAAAGTATATAAGGTATCTCATCTTTTTCCGCAAGTCCGTGGTATAACATCATGCCGGTTGCGGTCTGGCAGTCGCCCTTTACTGTGTGATTTTCCGGATCATAGAAATTTTCTCTGAACGCTTTCTTTATATTTTCCGCAAGAACACGGTATTTTTCAGCGTCGTCTTTTAGTCCAAGTATCTCCGCAAAGCTCTTTGCGGCAAGAACCGCACCGTGATAGTACGCCGTGTCGCTTACCTCGACAGGGCATTTGTACGCGCTCATATTTACGCTTATGGCAGGACCGTCAAAAGGCGGGCACCAGTCTCCGAGGCCGTAGCTCGGTATATATCCGTTTGCCATAGAGCCTATATAGCTCACATGGCGGCAAAGCGAATCGTAATTCTCTTTCACGATATCTATATCGCCGTATTCCCTGTAAAGACACACGGGAACGTCCACCGCGGGATTCGACCAGTCCGGACCGTTAAGACTATTATATCCCCAGCCGGGGGAAGGAACGATACACGGAACACACCCGCGCGGACGCTGTGCGTCGCGAAGGTCCATCTGCCACTTTTTCATTATATTTTCCGCGCCGAAGTTTATCATCAGCTGCTCTGCGGAAAGGCCTGTGTCTCCCGTCCATGAGCTTTTTTCCCTTACGGCGTCGCTTGCAAACGTATTTACAAGGCAGGAGGTCGTAGAGTAAAGGCACATTTTCTGTATCTTGTTAAGATCCTCATCGGAAGAGGTAAATTCACCTCTTACTCCGACATCGTTCGAAAGGGACCATACTTCTATATCGGAAAGATCTATCGGCTCTTCGCATCCGGAAACTTCGAAATACTTAAATCCGTAATATGTAAATACAGCGTTCCACTCTTCGGGAAGATCGCTCTTTTTCGTATATACGTCTGTCTGGAAAGTGTAATTCTTTATAAAGCAGGAGAGAGCCTTCTGATCAAGCTCGCCGTCCTCGTAAAGTCTGTCGCAATATCTTATTCTGTATGTCGTATCCTTCTTTCCGCGGAAAGTGAAATGTGCGACTCCCGCCTGATTTTGCTCTATTTCATAAAGCCAGCCGTTTTTGACTTTTCTCACGCTTACAGGGTGATATTTGAATCTTACTCTTATCGGCTCCATTTCGGAAAGAAGCAGGTTTGCGCCCGGATCCATTACATATCTTACATTGAAGCTTTCTCCCGCATATCCCGGCATATCCCAGCCGTCTTTTTCAAGGCGGGCGTCGTATTCTTCCCCGTGACGTATACCGTTGAAGGTGATAGGACCTTCCACATATTTCCACGATTTGTCGCTGAGAACTTTTTCCGTGCCGTCGTCATATTCGAGATGAAGCTCTAAAAGAAGCTTCGGAACGTCTCTCCAAGGCGCGGTGTTCGTCTGCCACGGATCGATAGTAAAGCAGTTGTAAAATCCGTTGCCCAAAATCACGCCGACGGCGTTTTCCCCCTCGGATATCATATCCGTAACGTCAAAAGCGCGGTAGAGTATATTTTTGTCGTAAGCCGTGTACGGTTCGGACATAAAATCGTCCCCGACTTTTTTGCCGTTTATATGCGCCTCGAAAAATCCGAGTCCCGCTATATACATAACGGCGCGGCGAAGATTTTTTCCCGACGAAAAATCGCGGCGAAGATATACAGCCGCAAGCACGTCGTCTTTCTTTCTCGCCTTGCCGCCTGTTATGAAGCGCGCTTCCCATTTATTTTTGGGCATGCCCGTCGAAAAAGACGTCGTGCCGTCATATATTTTTCCGTCCTCTGTAACGGATACAACTTTTACAAAATACTTTTTGCACGGCAGGAAAGTTTTTCCCGTTTTTATGTTTGCTCTTTCGTCGGTAGAGTCTTTTTTAGCGAAAACTATATTTTTAAAATCCGCGTCCGACGCAATGGAAATGGAATATTCCTTCTGAGAGGAAAATTCATCGTTCGGATAGCTCCAAGAGAATTTCGGTTCAGTGTCTACAAAAGGTTCTGTAAGTGCATTTACTTTTATTATCATATTCCGCTCCGTTTTTTGAAAAATCCGGTATTCCGAATTTTTCTGAAAATTCCGATTTTATGTATTTTTAAAATCTTGCGTGTATGATACCACCCTTATACTCTTTTGTCAATAAAGAAATGTTTTTTCTTCGCCGACAAAATTTTCTTTTACCATTCCGATATGCGCTTTTTCATGCCGTCTATATCGAGTATACCGTATGCAAAGCCTTTGCGTATAAGCTCCGGCGGCACGTATTCATCGTACTTTTCGAACGTCGGCACCTCTCCGTCATAGACAAGGTCCATGGGGTCAAACTCCTTTGCCGCTTCCGCTTTGAGAACAGCGAAAAATTCCTCTTTCGTAGCCTTCATCTTAAACTGCAAAAAATACGGTCGGAAAGAATCTATCGCGGAAATGCCGAGAAGAGAAGAACACTTTATTTTCAGAAATCTCTCCATGGCAAAAAAGGCGTATGTCCCAAGCCACGGGCAAAGACACCACATATTTCCGCCGAGCATTATGAGAGGATCTCTCGCAATGCCGGAATTGTTCCCCGTTTTTCTTGCAAGCGCAAGTCTTGCCACGGCGTTTTTCATAAGATACGGATATACCGTGTCCTCATTAAGCACCTTTCTCATGCGTTCGAGTATTTTGGTATTTATATCTCCGGGGCACAGCCCGAAATATGCGGGCACCTTTCCCTTTACAAGGTCGCAGTATACAAGGTGTCTTTTTCTGTCGACCTCCTCCACTATCCATACGTGCCCCGCTATCGCGATTTTTTCGCCGACGGGTGGCGGCATAACGATAGTGCCGAGCTCCTGCGATTCCCACCTCACGGTAAATTCTTCGTTCTCCTGGAAAACGGCGAAAAATTTGAAGGAATTCACAACTCTCTCACCTGCAAGCCCCACGATAAGCCCGCCCGTCTCCGTTTTTTGTATATGGTCTATCGAAATAAGGTGTCGCAAGAGCGTTTTATAGTCCTCTTTGTCTATCCTGTGGAAATAGCTGAGCGTAAGCACTTTACCCGCAAGAGCCGCAGGAGTGAGCTCCCCGCAAGAGCAGAGCGTGCTCATCGTCTGATGATAGAGAAGGCTGTACGGGAGCCTGTCGAGCTTCGGCGGCTCTACAAAATGCTCTTCAAGGTAAAGCTGTACGAGCGCTATTCCCTGCAAAAGCTTCCACGGCACGGTGGACGGCACCATGGCGCGCACCTCCGGGTAATCCTCCCTCATAACGAACCACATTTCTGGCGGAGAGCCGCGACGTCCTGTTCTTCCCATTCTCTGCAAGAAAGACGACACGGTAAAAGGCGCGTCTATCTGAAAAGCGCGTTCCAGCCTTCCTATATCTATACCGAGTTCGAGCGTCGCCGTCGTGACAGTCGTGAAAAATTTCTCTTCGTCCTTCATTATCTCCTCCGCACTCTCTCTGTATGAGGCGGAAAGATTTCCGTGATGTATCAGAAATCTGTCAGGCTCGTGCCTTATTTCGCAGTATTCGCGAAGAGTGGTCGTGACGGCTTCGCATTCCTCGCGCGAATTTGAAAACACAAGGCATTTTTTCCCTCTCGTGTGTTCAAAGACATATCCGAATCCGGGATCGGCATTTGCCGGCGCTTCGTCAGTCGGCATATCGGGAAGCTCGGAAACATCTGCTTTTTCATCCGCCGCCTGCGGTCCGTTTATATAAAAATGCTCCATGGAAAGGCGCCACCTCGTGCCTTTCGACTCTATTTCGGGAATCACCGTTCCGTGCCCCGTGCCAGCGGCAAGAAAACGTCCCGCAAGTTCAGGGTCCCCGATAGTGGCGGAAAGTCCTATCCTTCGGGGATTTGAACCCGAAAGCTTGGAAAGCCTTTCTATAAGGCAAAGCGTCTGACCGCCGCGGTCCGCGCGCATAAGCGAATGCACCTCGTCGATAACTATAAAGCGCAGATCCCCGAAAAGTTTTGGTATCATCGCGTGCTTTCTTATGAGCATCGCTTCGAGCGATTCCGGCGTTATCTGCAATATTCCCGAAGGCTTTTTCAACATCTTCGCCTTGTGAGACTGCGAAACGTCCCCGTGCCAGTGCCAGACGGGAATATCCGCCTCCGCACAAAGTGCTTCAAGACGCGAAAACTGGTCGTTTATAAGAGCTTTGAGCGGTCCTATGTATATCGCCCCTATGCTCGACGGCATATCCTCCGAAAAAAGGGTAAGTATCGGAAAAAACGCCGCCTCTGTCTTTCCAGAAGCCGTGGAAGCGCACAGAAGAACATTTTCCTCCGTATTGAATATCGCGTCCGCCGCCGCGACCTGCACGGCACGAAGCGATTCCCAGTTATTTCGATATATGAAATCCTTTATAAAAGGAGCATATCTGTCAAACGCGCCCATAGTTTTCCCCTTTCGTTTTTAAATACGGTTTAAATCTCAAATTCGGTAAAATTATCGTCCGTGTCCGCCTCGTTCTGCGGTTTTGAATATTCGAATTTACCCGAAGAAAGCATTTTTTCCGCCGTCATATCGGGATTCTGATAGAGAATATCGAGCAGCTCTATAAAATCGCGTATAACCTCGCGCGGGGTTATGTGCGTGTCCGCGCCTATTCTGCCGTATTCCACCTTTATAAACATGACAAGCTCTTCTTCTTTTATTTTTCTCGTATAACAGAAAAGCTCCGCATGAATTTCCGAAAGCTTTTCCGTAAGAACGAGCATTTCTTCATACGAAAGCGGATCGAGCTTTATGACGGGAGCGAGCATATCCCTGTGCCCATCGCCCGAAAACTTCCCTTCCGCAAGACGGGAGCGAAGCGCTTCGTAGCTGTAAACCCCGCGGCGCGTGTCCTCTATACACTGCGGCGTTCCGCACATTATTATGCCGAGATACTGCGCTTTTCCCTGCAATGTGTCATTGTACATCGTAAGAATCTTTTCGTAATTGTATTGCCTTGTTATCGCGTTCGGGATCTTGTATATATTAACAAGCTCGTCTATCATCATGATAAATCCCGAATACCCCGCCTTTTTGAAGAAGAAAGCAAACAGCTTTATATATTCGTACCAATCATCGTCGGTTATGATAATACCGACGCCGAGCTCCGCGCGTGCCTCCGTCTTTGTCGTATATTCTCCGCGAAACCATTTTGTAACGGCGCCCTTTATCTCGTCATCTCCGTTTTTATACGCTCTGTAATAAAGCGTCAAAAGACGCGCAAAGTCAAATCCGTGGACCATTTCGCTCACGGAATTTACGACCTCGAATATTCTCCTTTCCACCTGCTTTTCAAAATCGGGAGATCCGAGCTCTCCTCCGTCCGCTATGACCTCGGACTGAACGGTGCTTATCCATTTATCGAGTATAAGATTGAGCGCACCGCCCTCGGGACGTGTTTTTGTAGATATATTTCGCATTAGCTCCTTATACGTCGCAAGTCCCTGCCCCTTTGTTCCCTGCAAGCGGCGTTCTGGCGAAAGGTCCGCGTCCGCCACGATAAAGCCGCGGTCCATAACATAATTTCTTATCGTTTGGAGAAGAAAGCTCTTTCCGCTGCCGTATTTTCCGACGATAAAACGAAAAGACGCCCCTCCCTCGGAGATTATATCCACGTCGTGCAAAAGCGCGTTTATCTCGGTCTGTCTGCCGACCGTTATATAAGGAAGCCCTATCCGCGGCACGACGCCGCCTTTGAGCGAATTTATAACAGCCTGCGCTATCCTCTTCGGTATTTTCATTTTTCAATGTTTCCTTTCAGCTCGTCAATGTAATCTTCTATTATATAAGGCTTCTCCCCGTCGAAATCTATAACGGTATCGGAGAAGAAATCAAACAGTTTTTCATTTACGGATTCGGCGACGACGGATACCATCTTTCCCGCCTTCAATAGCTTGTCCCCGACAGATACTCCGTAGAGCAAAGAGTGCAGAAACAAAAATTCGTATTCGTCAAGCCCGTAGGGATTCTCTTCCTTTTTTTCCGATATTTTTGATTGTGCGTCGTTTTCTTTAATATCTTCTTTCGGAGTTCCGGAAATCCCGGTTTCGCACTTTTCGTCTTTTGCCGCGCTTTTATATGCGGGTATTTCTCTTTTTTCCAAGTCGTCAAAAAATGAATCAAAACTTTCATTTTTGTCTTTCTCCGCACCGAAAACGGTATTTTCGTCGGAAATATTTTCCGTATCCTCGTCAAAAGCCGTCAGTTTTTCCCTTGTTATATCCGCGGCGGCGCGAATACCTCCGAGCTTTGAAAGATCTATGTTTATAATTTTCTTCTCTTTTTCTTTTAACTCCGAAAGATATTTTTCCGTCTCGGAATCGATTATCGCACGGACGTATTTTTTTACCACAGGTTCCTTTATCGGCTTTCCATAGCCCGTTTTCTGACGTAGAACAAAGTCGACCGTTTTAAGCATCATGCCCAGATCCTGATTTTTCGATCTCGAACCGAAAAATTTTTCACACGTCCACATGCGCTCGCGGCAGCGATATATGTTTATATCGTTTATCCTGTACTCATAGTTCGTATATTTTTTCGTATCATAAAAAACGGCAGATGTGAAAATTCTATATATGCAGGCGGTCTTTGTTCCGAAAAGCTTTCGCGCATAGGAGCGCCCCTGTTTCTCGTCCCGCAAGGAAAGCGCGCGGTAAACGCGGCACGAAACATCGGAAAACATCTCTTTATGCTCTTTGAAAAATTTCGAATGGTCGGGATTGTAGGAAGAAAGCGCCGTGATCGCGGAGAAAAGCTCATCGTCGGTGTATTTTTCATATTCCATAAGAGTGAGCAGCGCATTGTCGAAATCCGAATCGGTATATTCCTTAATAAGCTCCGTCGGAAGATTGTAGTACACAGCAAAATCGAGTATCCAGCGCTTCAAATACATATCGAGCGACGGTTCATATTCCCGGTAGGAAAGGTAAAATTCTTTTAATTTGGAAAATCCCTCTTCGGGAGTTTTTACGCCTATCAGATTTATAAGCTCGTAAACATAAAGGTACGCGAAAGAAAGCGATGTCTTCTGTATTTCACCGTGGCGCACCTTCGTCCGCCACGAAAAATATCCGCGCAGAACATTGTCGCTCATAACCTGATATGTAGGAAAATACTGAACATATGTTCCCTTGTAATCGAAATCGTCCTCGTAATCCTCCATAAATTTGCCTTGGCGGTAAAAACAGTAAGGTCCGGAAATGTAAACATCTCCGTTTACGGCGATAGAACGCATTTGCTTTATCTTTTCGGGAGTGTATCCGGGAAGTGAGCTTGTGGGTTTTATTATCGGTTCGTCGCGATATTTTTGAAGCTTCGAATCCGAAAGTATCATATCGACTATCTCTTTTATATTCAAAAAACGCACCTCCCCTTTTTGCAATCTTAAAAATATCTATACATATTTATGATATCATATATTATGAAAAAAATCTATAATTATTTATTTTTTAAAGTATATCGGCGCGTGTATGCAGAAAAACATCATGAAAGTTGTTTTGTCTTTATTTCGCGGACTTGTGTTCTGAAAACGACGACTTTTTCACTAAAATATATTGACTTTCGCAAAATAAAATATATAATTAAATATTAAGTTATATACAGCAAAAAACCTTTCGGGAACAGGTTGCTCCGCGTCGTTTAAGTGACAGTCAAAAGCGTATTTTTCAAAGTTTCATGCGAGGTCTTATCCGATTTTTCAGTATTGGTCGAATAAAAAACGCTGTTATTTCTGAATAATTTTTTGTTCTTCCATGAAAAAGGGAGACATTTTCGGGAGAAAAGACAATGAAAATAGCTGTTATCGGCGCAGGCGCCATGGGATGCCTATACGGCGCATATCTGAGCAAAAAAAATGAAGTTATAATGATAGATTCCTACAAACCGCAGGTCGATGCAATAAACGAAAACGGTATCACCATCGTGGAGGAAGACAAAAGTGAACACGTCTACAAAAATGTGACCGCATGCCTTTCGGGAGAATACAAGGAAGCCGCAGACTGGGTAATAGTCTTTGTAAAATCGAACTACACCGACTCCGCCCTTGAAGCAAACGCGCTCATCTTCGGCAAAGACACAATCGTAATGACTCTCCAAAACGGCGCCGGAAACGACAGAAAAATTTCAAAATACGTAGACCCCGAAAACATAATCATCGGAACGAGCACGCACAATTCGGTAAATCTCGGCGGCGGAAAGATTTTCCACGGCGGACTCGGAATCACGACGATAGGAAGCAACCACAACGCAAAAAAATATCTCGGCAAACTCAGGGAGACGCTCTCTGCGGCAAACTTTGAAACAGTCGTATCCGACGATATACAGAGAATAATTTGGAGCAAGCTGTTTGTAAACCTTTCTATAAATACATTTACCGCCATAACGGGAACGACAATCGGTTACATGATAGAGGACGAATATGCATGGAATTTCGCAAAAAGGCTTGTATATGAGGCGGTCGCCGTCGCGGAAGAGGACGGCACGTATTTCGACAGACGCGAAGTTATGGAATCGATAAGAGAAGTCTGCGTCAAGCTCAAAAACGGATACTCTTCTATGTATCAGGACCGCAAAAAGGGGCTTAAAACAGAGATCGACGCAATAAACGGCGCCGTCGTCGAACAGGCAAAAATATACGGAGTACCCGTTCCGTACAATTCTCTTATAGTAGACCTTGTCCACGCAATAGAGGGCGGAGACGCCTTCAATAGATCCCTCTCAGAGGAATAACTTACCTTTCTTGAAAGAAAGGTAAGCCAAAGAACTTTCGCACCGAATACATCACTTCATTTCGGTGAAAGCTTTTGAGATTCCAAAGGAATTTGCTCAAAAAACACGACTTTATTTCAGGAAGCTTTTGAAGTTCCAAGAAACTTTTCCCGAAAAGTTTCTTGTGTCCGGGGTTTGGGGCGGACAGCCCCAACATTCAATGCATACAAAAAAGCACGGCGATGCCGTGCTTTTTACTTTGTCGTAATGTGTTGGAACTACGTTCCAAACCTCCTTTTCTTACCTTTCTTGAAAGAAAGGTAAACCAAAGAACTTCCCACCGAACTACACCGGTTTATTTTGGCGAAAATTTTTATTCTTCTTATTTTTTATATATAACGGAAACTTCACATTCTATCATGACCATGCCGTCGTTCCCGCCGCACATTCCCATATCGCAATAAGGATGACAGAAAAATTCGTTTATCTCCGATAATTTCATGGAAAGACCGAGAAATTCCGCTTTTTTCTCCGCGTCCTCTATCGCCGCTTTGAGCGCTTCGTTTTCGTATGGCTTTCTGTCTTTTACGGAATAGCATATACAGTTTATTCCCGTAACGCCGATGTCTATCATCTTCTTTATTATATCGTCAACAGAAGAGACATCGTCGGTCGTATATATCAAAAACCTCGATACGCTCGTTTTGCCTGTCGCCATATCTTCATATGAAAAATAACTTTCCTCGGATACTTCTCCATGTCCGAGGGATTTGAGTTTTGCCAATATTTCGTCATTTTCCGCCTTTGCCGCGGATTCTTTTTTCGCGGTGGTTTCAATGGAAACGTTTATCGTCACCATATCGGCAGGAGCATAAACCGCTCCTCTTCCCGAAAGCGTGACGGTCTCGGCGTCATCGTATGCCGCAAAAGCGCAAACGCTCATAAGTGAGCAGACAAAAATCACGGCAAAAACAAAAGAAAGCGCGCGAACAAATATTTTTTTCATCTTAATAACTCCTTATATAATTTAAAGCAAAGCCGTATCGCAAAAATCGGCATAAACTTCTTTTTTTAATAAAAATAACGGACAACATAAATAAAACACACAGTGTAATAAATATATTGTCCGTAAAACAGGAAATTATTAAGTTTTTTCACCTATATTTTTATAATTACTCTTTATGCCGCAGCATATTTTCCATATTTTCGGGAATCGGCGCATTGCATATTATTTTATCAACAAGGGAAAGATCGCAGACTTTTATCATAAAAGTTTTCCCAACCTTGCTGTCGGCGCAAAGAAAAATATGGCTTTTCGATCTCTGCATCATAATTTTTCTCACCTCCGTATTTTCGACGGAGGAATCTGTTATTTCTCCTTTATATGAAATGCCGCGGCAGGAAAAAAACATTATATCGGCATTGAAATTCTTGATAAAATCGAGCGCGAATTCGCCGCCGTACGACGCGGAATGGTTGAGCATGAATCCGCCCGTGCAGAACGTCCTTATATTTTCCTCCGCAAGGCGGAGCGTGAGCCTGGGGTTGTTGGTTATAACCGTCAGGTTTTTGAACTTCGAAAGCTCGTCCGCAAGGCACGCCGCCGTCGTGGAACCGTCCATAAAAATGACCATATCGTCTCTTATAAGTTCCGCGGCTTTTGCGGCTATCTCTTTTTTTGCCGTCATATCCTCAGATTCGCGGAAAGAAAGCGGCGTTTCACGGTTTTCAAGCTCTGCCAGAACAGCTCCGCCGAAGGTGCGCTTTATTTTTCCTCTCTTTTCAAGAGAAGAAAGCGCTCTTCTCACCGTCGGCTCGCTCACGGCAAGCTCCTTTGACAAAAAGTGTACCGAAACGCTGTTGCGTTTTTCGAGCAAATCAAGTATTTCGTCTTCTCTTGAAGAATAAAACATGGCATTTACCTTTCGAATATTTTCGATTATGATTGAATTATAATTCATATTTGAATGTTTGTCAATATTTTCGCCACTATTGATTTATAATATCATCGATTTTATAATGATAGCAATAAAATACCGATAATTTTTTTACGGGAGGTAGTATAAAACATGAAAAAAGCCGAATGGATATGTGCCGGAAAAGACATAGGAACTATAAGTCCGCGCTTTTCCAAAACGCTCAAATTCAAAAAAGAAGTAAAAAAAGCCAAACTTTGTGTTTCCGCGATGGGACTTTATTCTGCGTTTCTTGACGGAAAACGCATCGGTAATTGCGTGCTCACACCGGGCGCCACATCGTACAATCACAGAACGCAGTATCAGACATATGACATAACGGACATGATACAAGGAAAAAGCGCCGAGCTTTCAATAGTTGCGGGAAAAGGCTGGGCTATCGGCATTATAGGATGGAAAAATAATAATCACGTTTATGCGGACCATCCGAGCGTAGTAGCGTGGATAGATGTTACGTATAACGACGGCGAAAAAGAGCACTTTTCAACAGACGATACATGGGACGTCCATACAACGGAAATACTCGATTCCGAAATATACAACGGTGAAACCGTAGACAAGACCGCCGAAATAAAATCCGTCGGAAAAGCCAAAATCGACGGCAGCGTAAAAACAAAACTTGTTCCTCAGGTCGGCGAGGACATAATAGAGCAGGAAAGAGTTGCGCCGATGGAGCTTATAATAACTCCGAAAGGCGAAAAAGTAATCGACTTCGGTCAGAACATGGTGGGATATGTCGAAGTGCGCACAAGCGGAAAGCGCGGCGGAAAAATCGTTATGACGCACGCCGAGGTGCTTGACACAGACGGCAATTTCTACAATGAAAATTACCGCAGCGCCGAAAGCAGAAATACATATGTCCTTTCGGGAGGCGAAGACGTTTTCAAACCCACATTCTCGTTCCAGGGATTCAGATACATACGCCTTGACGAATATCCGTTCGAAGAAGTAGACCTCGACTCCTTCACAGCCGTTGCTGTATATTCGAATATAAAACGCACGGGATATTTCTCCTGCGGAAACGAAAAAATCAACCAGCTCTATCACAATGTGCTCTGGGGACAGAGAAGCAACTATCTCGATATCCCGACAGACTGCCCGCAAAGAGACGAAAGACTCGGCTGGACGGGAGACGCACAGGTGTTCGCCCGCACTGCGGCATTCAACTTCGACGTAAAAAAATTCTTCACAAAATGGCTCGGTGATATGGCGCTGGACCAGCTCGAAGACGGCGGCATTCCGGGAGTTATCCCGAATTCGATAGATCACCATGCGATCTCCTCCGGATGGGCAGACTCCTGCACTATTGTCCCGTGGGAAATGTACCTTGCATACGGAGATACAAAGGTGCTTAAAGATGCCTTCCCGATGATGAAAAAATTTATAAACTATATACGCAAAGCAGGAAGAGTCGAAGAGCTTTGGCTCGACAGATGGCATTACGGAGACTGGCTCGCACTCGAAGACGGCAAGCCCTGCGGCGCCAGCGGCGCTACGCAAAGAGATTTCATCGCCTCTGCATACTACGCGCGCTCTACGGAAATTCTTGTTAATACGGGAAAACTTTTGGGAGAGGACGTTTCCGAATACGAAGAGCTCCTCAAAAAGATAAAAAAAGCTTTCCATGAAAACTTTATGGAAAACGGACTTCCCTGCATGTCGAAGATAGGCACGCTTCGCGAAGAGAAAAATCACGAAGAACAGCCCGTAATAAAAGCAATAACTCAAACCTCCGTTTCCATAGCGCTCTGCTACGGACTTTACGAGGGCGAAGAGGAAAGACAAAAGCTTGCCGATTGCCTTGTCGATCTCATACACAAAAACGATGACAGACTTGCAACGGGATTTTTGGGAACACCGCATATACTCCATGCTCTTTCCGACAACGGCTATGCCGATGTCGCATATACGCTTCTTTTCCAGGAAAAAATGCCCTCATGGCTCTACTCCGTAAAACACGGAGCCACCACAATGTGGGAAAGATGGAACTGCATAAAAGAGGACGGCACTTTCAGCAGCGTAGGCATGACATCCTTTAACCACTACGCATACGGCGCCGTTGCCGATTGGCTCTACGGAGACGTTGCAGGAATAAAAATACTTTCCGACGGCGCGGGTTATTCCCATATATCGATATCTCCTATTCCTTCCGAAAAGCTCGGATTTGTAAACTGCAAGGTAGACACAGTAAAAGGAGCGGTTATATCCAACTGGTATTATAAAAAAGATCATATCCATTATGAGATAACCGTGCCGGACGGAACTGTTGCAGAGCTTTCTCTTCCCGACGGAGTAAAGAAAACTCTTCATTCCGGCTCTTACCTGTTCACAACGAAGATCTGATACAAAAAGTCGGCTGTAAATAATTTAATTTGCCGTTATGTGCTTCCCGCAGTAAAAAAACAGAGAAGCACATAACGCGACGGTTTCTTACAAAGAAATAAATCTTTGAATAAAGGAAATTAAAGAAATGCTTACACAAAGACTTCCCGTTTTTCTTCCGGAAGAGAACGCGGAGAACATAAAATTCATCGATGAATTCATAGACGCCGTAAAGAAAAATCCCGATTCATGCCACGAAGTATGGCTTACGACATCTCCCGGATATCCGAGTATTAAAAGACACCGCGAAATAGCGGAATATTATCTTACAATATCGGAAAAATTCAAAAGCGCGGGAATAAGAGTGTCCATGCAGATAAACAACACCATGGGACACGGATATACTATAAAACTGCGCGACTGTTCGGGGCTTGTATACCCCGGCTCCGATATAGAAACGCTCTATTCGGAAGACGGAACGACATCGCCGTACAGTTTTTGCTGGCGCGGTGAAAAATTCATCAAATACAATGTCGAAGCGGCAAAAGCGTATGCAAAAGTAAAGCCTTTCCGTGTCTGGTTTGACGATGACCTACGTGCAAGAAATCATGAGCCGATAACATACGGCTGCTTCTGCCCCCGCTGTATCGAAAAATTCAACGATAAATACTCCCATAAATACACTCGCGAAGAACTTGTAAAAGAGATCAACCGCGGAAATATCGAAACAAGAAAAGAATGGATAGAATTCTTGCGTGAGGGACTCTATAACTTTACATATACGATAACAAAGGCGATGAGCGAGGTTTCCCCCGAAACGTCTTTCGCCCTTCAAACAGGCGCAAACCACAAATATTCAGGCTACGGATTCGATTTTCTCCTCGGAGCAATGAGAGACGCTTCTAAAAAGAGCGTCGGTATCCGTCCGGGCGGCGGCGCTTATGACGACAACGAACCGTCCGTTTTTTTGAAAAAAGCGCGCACACTCGAATATATAAGCTCCACCGTTCCAGATTATGTCGACGATATCCGCCCCGAAATAGACAATATTCCCGATGTGGCATACGGAAAATCGGTAAACGGTGTCGCATTTGAAAGCGATCTGTATTTTGCACACGGAGCTCATTCCATGAGCTATGCGATGATGAACAGAACGCATGAACCCATAAGTTATCACGAAAAAGAATTTGCCGCTTTTTCAAAGCATTATTCGTATTTTAAAAGACTTTCAGATATAAACAAGAGAACAAAAGCTTCCGGAGTAGAGCTTTTTTCTTCAAAAGAATCATATCTTCGTCCTCTTCGCGAAAAAGAGCGCGATTTCGGATACGAAATGGAATACCTCGATATAGGATTTTCGCCCGTGCTCGGCATACCGCAAACATTTAAAACAGGCGATAAACATCCTGTATATGCTCTTGCCGCGCCGAACGCACGCGGTCTTACGGACAAAGACATAGAAATGCTCCTTGAAAGTTCCGTCATTGCAGACGGAGCAAGTGTCAAAATGCTTATCGACCGCGGATACGACGTATTCGGAATCAATGTTTTCCCCGTTCAGTCTATACTGCTCGACGAGATATTCGTAAACAGGCATGAAGCAAATCGCGGCATATCCGCTCCGCGTTGGGGCAAGCTTATAAATTACGAAGACGGCTATGCATTTATCCCGAAAAAAGACGGCGCAGAACCTATCGCCGTGTACGACGGAGCAAACAAGTTTGTTTCTCCTCTGTTCGACAATGAAAAATATCCGTTCGGCATATCCGCCTTAACGCTTACCACGTCCCGCGGCGGAAAATGGGCTGTATACGGGCACAAACTTTGGAGTTATCTGCAAAGCTTCGCAAGAAGAAATCAGATTCTTAACGCTATCGATTTTATCTCCGACAAAAAGACTCTAAAAGCAAGACTCGATTGCCCGCTTAAAGCAGATATACTTCCCAGAATAACAGACAAAAACAAAATTGCGGCAGTCTCGATAGTAAATGCAACCGTGGGAGAATCCGGCGAAATGCCGATTATAATACGGGACCCCGAAAAAGTGCGCTTTTCTTTTGCAAGCGGAGACAAAAATACAGAAGAACTCCGTTTCGAGAAAACCGAAAATGAAAACGAATACCGCGTATTCATGCCGTCAATTCCCGGATGGAGCGTAGGAACCGTATTTTGCGATTAAAGCAAAAAAAATCTCACGAAATATTCGTGAGATTTTTTCTTTATTAGGGGTGGATTTTATTTATCATAGTATTTAACTCTTCTATGGCATCATGCGCTGTCTCGGTATAGAGCAGACTCCCTACAAAACTTTCATTAAATTCAACGCCTTTTTCTGCAAGCTCTTCGCGAAGGTATGTATAATCATAACAAGAGATAAAAAACGCATAATTTTCCGAACACCAGCTTACGAAGGCTGCGAAATCATCATAATATATATATGTTATATCGCCGAGTATTACTTTTTTATTACAATAATCCGGTATCTTTTCCCAAAGTTTCCCGTCGTTAAGAAGTTCTGTTGTTGTTTCCTTATGGTCAAAAGCAACCATATCAAAATATCCTTTTTCTTTATAATCATCGTAGATATTTATTCTTATCTCAATACCGTTGTTGTCTACAAGATCATAGCCATATGCGGTATATCCATAAGGCCATGTGAACATTGTGAAGCCTTCGAAATCGCCTAAAAATGATATGTCGTTGTAGCTTATAAAATTTTCTTTATCTATTTTGCTCATATAGTCGAGATATTCTTGATAGTTATCCATATGGTCATAAAGACACTCATAATCTACAATAAGATCCGAGGTCGTCGAATCGGTCGTTTTATTTGATGTTGTTACCGGCGGCTTTTTTTTGCAAGAAGTAAGACAGAAAATAATGCAGATAAGTAATATAAATATTTTTTTCATAAAAGAGTCCTCCTGTATTTTATATTACCATGATATTGCCCTAAAAGCAATATCACAACGTTGAAGAATTGTTCATTCTCAACTATATAATACCAATTTAAGGCAAAAAGGTGCAAATTTTTGCTATATTTTTTACAAAAGAAAAAAATCAGTAAAAAGTACGAATTTTTCCCGAAATAGCGTGAAATGAAAAAAAGCACGGCATTGCCGTGCTTTTTTGTATGCATTGAATGTTGGGGCTGTCCGCCCCAAACCCTGACACAAGAAACTTTTTATAAAAAGTTTCTTGGAACTTCAAAAACTTTGCCAAAACAAAATGGTGCGTTCGGTGCGAAGTTCTTTGGCACACCTTTCTCCGAAAGAAAGGTGTGTTGACATAAATATAATAAAGTGTAATAATATGATTGATAAAATAAAAAGTAAAAAAGGTGAGAAAATGGGAAACAAAAATAAAGTGGCTGTTGTCACCGGAGGAAGTTCGGGAATCGGTCTTTGTGTAGCCGAAAGACTCTTAAAAAGCGGAGTAAAAGTTTATGAGATAAGCCGCCATAAAAAAGAGGGCAGCCCGTTTTTTCATATTACGGCGGACGTTTCGGATGAAAACGAAGTGAAAAACGCCGTAGATGAAATTTTAAGGGCGGAGGGGTATATAGACCTGCTTGTAAACTGTGCGGGATTCGGAATTTCGGGTGCCGTCGAATTTACAAAAACAGACGACGCAAAAAGACAGTTCGATGTAAACTTTTTCGGTGTTGTAAATATGTGTGCCGCCGTAATTCCCGTTATGAGAAAGCAAAAATCCGGAAAAATAATCAATATAAGTTCCGTTGCGGCGGCAGTCCCGATACCGTTCCAAACATTTTATTCGGCATCGAAAGCGGCGATAAATTCGTATACCATGGCACTTTCAAACGAGTTAAAACCTTTCGGAATAAAAGTATGCGCTGTAATGCCGGGAGATATAAAGACGGGATTTACCGCGTCCAGAAAAAAGAATATCATGGGAGATGATGAGTACGGCTGCCGCATATCCCGTTCCGTTTCTCTTATGGAAAAGGACGAAAAAAACGGAATGGCTCCCGAAAAAGTCGGGGCGTACATAGCGAAGATCGCGAAAAAGAAAAACACAAAACCGCTTTATACCATAAGAGCCGATTATAAAGCGGCTGTCATTCTTTCGAAAATACTTCCCGCAAGGCTGTTAAACTATATCATAGGGAAGATCTACGCAAAATAAAAGCGGCAAAAATGCGGCGTTTGCATTCTTTCGGGCGGGAAATATCTGTGAAAATATCTTTTTTCGGCAAAAATTCAGGAGATTGACAACAGCGCTTTGTTGTGCTATCATGGTATGGAAAAGAAAGCCCGAAACAAAAATACGGTCGAAAGATCAGAATATAAAAATGAAAAAAAGAAAACTTTCACATATTCAGGTAATAGCCCTCGGCTATATGCTTATAATCATTGCGGGCACGTTGCTTTTGATGCTTCCCATCGCCGCAAACGGCGACAGAGCAAGCTTCAAGGACGCGCTTTTTACGGCGACGAGCGCATCATGCGTTACGGGACTTGTAGTTCATGATACGGCGGTGTTCTGGTCGCTTTTCGGACAGGTCGTCATACTCGCGCTTATACAAATAGGCGGTCTGGGTTTTATGACTATGGCGACAATGTTCCTTTTGTTCTTGCGAAAGAAAATAGGACTTCGCGGAAGAGAGCTTCTTGTAGAAAGCGTCGGCTCTTTCCATGTACACGGCATTATAAAGCTTACAAAAAAAATAATCTACGGAACACTCATATTCGAAAGCGCCGGTGCGCTTTTGTTTATGATACGTTTTATTCCGATGTTCGGCGTTTCGAAAGGTATCTACTATTCCGTTTTCACCTCTATTTCTGCGTTCTGCAATGCGGGATTTGATGTTTTTGGGGCGGAATTCGGGGAATTTTCCTCGTTCGAACATTTTTATAATGATCCGCTTGTTTCTCTTACAATATGCGCGCTTATAATAATCGGCGGAATCGGTTTCTGGGTCTGGGATGATATAAGCACAAAAAAATGGAGAGTCAGATATTATACTCTCCATACAAAGATAGTTCTTTCGGTCACTCTCATTCTTACCGTTGTAGGAACGCTTCTTATGTATTTTCTGGAACTCGGTGCGACGGGTAAAGATATGAACACGGGAGAGAGACTTCTGACATCGCTTTTCGGTTCGATAACCGCAAGGACCGCGGGATTTAATACCGTGAGCACGGGGGAATTATCTTACGGTTCTAAACTTGTAACTATATTTCTGATGTTTATAGGCGGAAGCCCAGGTTCTACTGCCGGCGGTATAAAAACAACCACTTTTGCTGTGTTGATACTCCAATCTTTTGCGGGAATCACACACAAACAATATGTCGGTGTATTCGGCAGACGCTTGGGAAATGATGCTTTGCAAAAAGCAAATACGGTTCTTTTTTCAAATCTTACACTTGCCATTGTCGGCTCGCTAATAATATGCGGAGTTCAAAATGCGCTTGACCTTACAGATGTTCTTTTTGAAACATTCTCCGCGATAGGCACTGTCGGTATGACTACCGGAATAACAAGGTCTCTTGCCCCGCTTTCTCAATATATTATAATTTTGCTTATGTACACCGGCAGAATAGGAAGCGTTTCGTTTGCCCTTGCTTTGCTTGAACGCCGCGCGCGTCCGCATATTCTTCCCGTTGAAGAGAAAATCGTAATCGGTTAAAAAGAGAGGTCGTATATGAAATCGTTTTTAATAATCGGAATGGGTTCGTTCGGTCATCATTTGTGTCGCAAACTTTGCGAGCAGAAATGTGAAATAATGATCGTTGATGAAAAAGCGGAAGCGCTTGAAGATATGCTTCCCTATGTTGTAAGTGCCAAAGTCGGCGACTGCACTAATGCAGAGATTTTGAAATCTTTCGGCATACATCATTTTGACACTTGTTTTGTATGCGTCGGCTCGCGTTTTCAGGATAGTCTCGAAATAACAAGCCTGCTTAAAGAACTCGGAGCCAAAAAGGTCCTCAGTAAGGCAGAAGAGGATTTACAGGCAAAATTCCTGCTCAGAAACGGAGCAGATGAAGTTGTTTATCCGGAACGCGATCTCGCCATAAACATAGCCCTTCGCGAAAGTTTCGACAATATATTCGATTGCGTACAGCTTTCACGCGACTATGCGATATATGAAATTCAACCTCTGAAAAAATGGCTCGGAAAGAGTATAAAAGAACTCAACTTCCGTACAATGTACAATTTGAATATCCTTGCTGTGAAAAAGGGAGATCAAATGTTGCCGCTTCCCACTGCCGATTATATATTCAAAGAGGATGAACACACGCTTGTCTTCGGCAGAACGGAAGATATATATAAACTTATTAAATAAAATTTTCAAAAAAGCTTGACACTGCAAATAGTGTTATGATATAATATCATTTGCAGTGTCATGGTAGTTATTTCTTATCTGGGTGTGGCGCAGTTGGTAGCGCGCTACCTTGGGGTGGTAGAGGCCGCTGGTTCAAGTCCAGTCACTCAGACCAAATAAAGATAATCCGAACTTATTCCTGATTGGGGATGCGTTCGGATTCTTTGTTTTTTACACATATCCGAAAAGCAGATGAAAATACGCGCTCGACAAGTAATTCTTGCTGGGCGCGTAAATGAAACTAATGAGCAAATATATTTATGTATGCCTGTGTCGCCTATGCGGCACAGGTTTTCCTTTTATGCGGATTGCGCTTTGGGATTTTTCGATGACTTTTCTGTTCCTTTCTTTGCCTTCCATTCTTCAAATTCGCGGTTTCCTTCCTCTGTTTCAAAGAACGCCGCTATCGCCGGATAGAAGGCGCGAACGATTGCTTCAATCTCATATTTGGGAAGATAAGAGCGAGGTTTATATTCACCGCTTATATCCTGAACGACCCACAACAGATAATATACAATTTGCTTCACCAATTTCAATCGCATTACCTCCCGTCTCTTCCCAACTGCTGCGGCTCTGCAGCTTGCTCTGTTCTTTTCTTTGCCACTCGGAAAGGATTTGCAGAATTGCGCTCTCCATATCTTTTGGTGTATAATCGGGAAAGAAATTGCGAAGTTTAGCCAAATCCAATTTCAGCGTTTCCTTCTGATTTGGCTTGGGACGACTCATCACCTCAAACATCATATCCGAGTCCAACATCTGCATTGCGCTCATTTCTTTCAGTTTTACAGCCTGCGACAGTGACGGCGTGGCTTCGTAATCCTGAATCAATTCGACAAGAGCGAGCTGTTCTTCCTCTTTGAGATAGGATAACTTTTCAGCGGGCGTCAACGCAATCGCGCCCTCATCAACCAAATCAAGAAGCGGTTTAATGAGTTTCGTCAGACGGATATACCGCTTGATCGTATCTTTGCTTGTGTTCTCCTGCTCCGCAATAATCTCGGTGGATAACTTCGGTGCAACTTGCTCCGAAGTCAAATCGCTTCTCGCACCCTGCCGTTTCAATGCATCAAATTTCATCTTATACGCAAAAGCTTTTTCTGACGGCAGTAATTGTTCTCTATGGAGATTGGAATCCACCATAGCCAAAATTGCCTCGTCATCGTCTAAGTTACGAACGATTACGGGAATATCCCCGATACCAAGCCGTCTGCACGCCTCGTATCGTCGATGCCCGGAAACGATCTCATACGCAGGACCATTTTTGTTTGGATTGGGGCGTACAAGGATTGGCACTATTACGCCGTACTCCTTGATGCTCTCCATAAGTTGTTCCATATCGCTGTCATCACGAACCTGAAACGGATGGTCGCGCATCGGGGTAAACATATTCAAATTGTAGTTAATTGTGTTTTCGATTCTTTTACTTGAATTTGTAATCATCTTTGTCTGTCCTCATTTCTTTTGATTTTTGTGTTGATTTTTGCTCCCGTTTCTCGCGGGAAGAGTTTTTGTTCGGTCTCCATTTCGACACGGAGCTTTTCTTTTAGATTTTCGAGCATCGGGAATATTCCTTTCGCCAAATTGATGTCGTGGCGGAGATTCTTGATCTCGGCGGTGATGGCAGTTCGCTTGCGGGAACATTTTTCTTTTTCGGCCTCCGTAGTAGCGCGGCGGCGGTTATCGATCTTGCTTCTGGCGGTCAGCAGTTCTGTCATCTCTGCTTCTTTGGATTCAATGAAGGCTTGTACTTTGTCGGCAGTTCCGAGATCGTTGCGGTTGATGAGATTAACCGTCTGCATATATCTGTCCATATAGATCTGCTCTTGACGCATTGCAGGCGATAACGGTTCTTGATAGTCATCACTTCGCGTAACTTTTCCGCTTGTATCAACGCCAAACAGTTCAAGTACGATCATAAAGATCAGTCCTATTGTAGACGGTTGCTCATACCGTTTTCTGCGTTCCAAAATGCCATAAATCGGCGGGCGTTTCGGTCGATACGGAGCGCTATAGTCCCGACGTGTCAATATCCGCTTCTCTATGGCTTCGGTCGTGTAACGTGAACCGAGACTATCAATACGGACCGGACGCTTCCACCCTTTCGCCATCACGCAAGGGTGTTTGTAGTCATTGCCGCGCAAATAGGTGTAACCGCGCCGTTCCAACGCGATGCGGAAATGTGCGGGCGTGATACAGTCCGCGATAGCGTCGTCAATATCGAATTTGAGCATAGAACGGTGAGACGGCTTGCCGTTTTTCTCTGCCATATACGCAACGTAGGGAGCGCGTTTGCGTTCTGGGTTCTCTATGATTGACAGACCATATTCCATGCAGAGTTTGTCCGACGCGGGAGCCATCACAAGATCGTGATAATACGGCGGACAACGAAATTTCTCACCGTCCTTAAAACTCACGCTGTTCACGACGAAATGATTGTGCAGATGGTCGTGATCTCTGTGGCTGGCGACAAGCACTTCAAAACGATCTCCCCATAACCGCTTGGCAAGTTGCATACCGAGCGCGTGGCATTGTTCGGGCGTAACTTCGCCGGGTTTAAAGCTCATATATCCGTGATAGGCTACGATGCCGCCGTACTTGCCGTATCTGCGTTTTGTCTCCATCATCCGCTCATAAGCAAGCTCCGGCAGACAGTTCACGCCGCTGATCAGATAGCGCTGTTCCGTTTTGAAAGGGTTCTCGGCGTAGTCTATCAGTTTACACAGATCGTTCTCGTTGGGATTCTCGGTCTTATCGGGGTTGGAAGCGTAATCCAATACGTTCTTGACAGAATGGTGTACCGCCCATATTGAGGTTACTGCCATTATGCACCTCCCGTGTAAAGTCCGCGGATAAGTTCCACAAGTGCGGTTCTCGTTTCTCCATCCGCTCCCGCGCAGATCTCTTCCAGCCGCGCTACCGTAGGATACCAATCCATCGGACGCTCACGACCAAATCTTGCATTCACTGTTTGGCGAAGATACTCGGAGACCGTGAGTCCTCGCTTTTTGGCGGCGAGTTCGATTTTTGCTTTTTGCTCCGCAGTAATCTTGAAACGGATCATTTCTTCTTTCTTTTCTGTTTCGATAATCATTACCTCCATAATTTTTGATTTGTTTGTTCGAGGGTGTTAGGGAGTCTCCCTAAAATGTCTTTGTCCCCACAAAGACGGCAAGCGGGCGTAGCCACGTTTGCTATGCTTGCTACAGGATAAGACAGAGCCTAGGGGAAATGTTGCAAGCTTTAAGAAAAAAGAATAATATGACGCAAAAAGAAATAGCTGAATTGTTGGAAATAAATCAAGCGTCATATGCTCAATACGAAAGAGGAGAAAACGCACCGTCAATAGAAAAATTAGTAAGATTGTCTTTTATTTTTAATTGTTCTATTGATATGCTCTTACAAAGAAATGTTTTTTACCATGGAAAAGATTCCATGCTTAAAATTCTTGAAGAGTGGGAAGAAGATATGAAAAATGCAGAAGAGAAAATAAAAGGAACAGATGACACAAACATAATAAATGCAGTAAAAGGATTGCAGACAATGGTGTCACAATTAAAAGACATAGTAAATACTCAAAAATAAGCAAAAGTCGGGAGTTTAAATTCCCGACTTTATTTTTGTTTGAATTTTTTAGTTTTTTTAGCGCTGCGCGCGCCATTTTGCAATAAGAGGCGATAGCTTTTTGCCGATGTTTTTTAGTTTGCTATAATTATATTTCGGCGGTTTTGAATAAGCTTTGTTTTAAAGGCTTCGGGCGTTTATACGCCCTTGCCGCAATAATGCGGTAGTTGCTGTCATTTCCCATAATGGCTCGCACATACAGAGGTGCAGACGACACCATTTTTATATTTTTTTGAAAAAAGGAAATACTATTGACAAATATAGAAAAAAGTAATACAATGTATTACAGGAAAGGAGTGTATAGTATGACTATTTCTTTACGTTTAAATGATGAAGATACAATGTTATTTAAAAAATATGCCGAAATGAACGGAATATCTATATCTGAACTTATAAGACAGTCAGTTATGGAAAAAATAGAAGATGAATACGATTTAAAGGCATATGAAAAAGCTATTGCAGAATACAAAAAAAATCCTGTAACTTATTCCCACGAAGAAGTTGCTAAAATGCTTGACCTTGACTGAATACACAGTAGAATATACACAACAGGCTATAAAACAATTAAAAAAACTGGATAAAAACACTCGCAAACTTATTTATGCGTGGATAGATAAAAATTTGCAAAAATGTGAAAATCCAAGACTGCACGGAAAAGGCCTAACCGCAAACAGGTCCGGTCAATGGAGATACAGAGTAGGAAATTACAGGATTATAGCCGAAATTGAAGACAGTAAAGTAATAATATTACAGGATTATAGCCGAAATTGAAGACAGTAAAGTAATAATTTTAGTTTTGAGTATAGGGCACAGAAGCGAAATATATAAGTAAAATAATCTTCAAATATCAATATACCGCCGAGGGCAAAGCGTCCCCGGCGGTATATTTTTTCACAATAAAACAATTGCGAAGTATTATTTATTATGTTTTTCGTTTTCCATCAAAGTTTTTGCGCGCTCGATATACTTCTTGAAGCGCTCTTCTTCGCGAACAGAGTTGAACCATTCCCAACCGCGCTTTGCCGTCATGCCGTAATACATATGCTCGGCATTGCGATAGAACATATCGCCATAGTTAATGCCCTCTCTTGTACCGTCGGGCAATTCTATGATTTTTTTGCCCTTGACAAGCTTAATGCCGCCGTAAATCATCTCGTCTCCGACATCAAGAAGTTCTCCGTCGGGTATATTTTTCCATGCAGGGTACAATTCAAATGCCTTTTCAAGGCAAGCATAGCCCTCTTCTTTTTTATCCTCGCCGCATCCGAACAGCCTGCACGCGGCAAGGAAATGTGCATACCAATAGTATCCGAGCCAAGCCGCGGGAACTTTTCCGTCATTCGACAGTCCTTCGACGATCTTGATAGTCTTTTTGCTCCACGCCGCCGCTTTTTGCGGTGCAGCAAGGTGCCTGCTGGGTCTTCCGAGGAAATGGAGTAATATTTTGAAATTATTCACATCGTGGCGAAGGCGGCTTTCGCTGCGCTTTCCCTCTTCCCACAGTTCTTCTTCTATGATCTCGTCTTGAATAGCATTATACATGGTGATAGGAGCAAAATGATTTTTAATGCCGCATTTGTCAGCGAATATAACAAGATCTCCGTTTTCATCCTCAATATAGGTATATTCGGACGACGCATAAAACCCGTCTGTCAAATCGACAGCTTCGTATTTACGGACAAATCCGTCCGAGAATGGCATATATCCTTCGCCCTTACCTTCATAAGAACAGAGTTCATATGTTGCGGTTTTCAGGTTTTCAAGCTCGTTTACCGCTTTGATAATACCGATCCCTTCGGCAAAATAATACTCTTTCTTACCGCCGCGGTAGCTGTGGCTCTCGTCCATGCCGGAAATATCAAATGAAATTTTCAGACAGTTTTCAAAAGTGCCCGCTTTCGTTGTTATACTGCCGCCGTCTGTGCAAGAAATCTTTACTTTTAACGGCAAATGATCATAAAGAATATATTCAACAACAGAATCGTTTCCGATCTTCCACTCGTCAGACCATAAATATTTTCCCGCCTCTTGAAGAATTCCGTAAATATGGTTGCAGAAAAGCGGTTCACATCCTTCACACCAACCCTTCAATTCAAACGACCAACGGGAATTACGATTTATACTTACACGCCCGCCCTCTTTGTGAACCATAAGGTATTCGAAGAAATTCCAATAACCGTCCGCCGTACGCTCGGGATTCAGCGTTTTGTTGGTAGCCATAATTCTTCTTATAACCGAAGCCGCGGCTTTCGTATGCGCTTTTTCCATAGGCGTTTTTGCAAGAGCTTCTGCGCGTTCTACTGCACAAGAAACATCGCAAAGCATATCGCCATCGCCGTCTTTATCCCAATATTCGTTGCGGATCTGCTCGATCATATCCTGCCACGAATTTTCATCGTACCCGAAACGTTCTATAATATCGGTGGATGCAATTATAACAGATCTGTCATCTGCATGGACTACACGGCAGGAAAGCTCTGAATACATATATTTCGGATCATATTCGGACACATATTCCCATATGTTATCTTTTTGCATAGGCAAAAGTCCCGCTCCGCCGACAATATTATATTTTCCGAGCAAGCGGGTATCAGTGGTACCGCAATTTGCGGCAATATATTTTACAATACCGATACCGTCCTTGTAGTAAACTTTATAGACAGAAGTTCCGGTATATATATCATAATGCTTTGTTATCCAAAGCTGACAGCCTTCAAACACACCTGCGGGTGTGACTACTTTTTCATTGTCGCTTTCAAAGCGCAGCGTTGTACCGTCGGAACCGGTCATGCATTCGCCGACCGAAAGATCTTGATTATAGAAAAATCCGTCGCAAAGAGAAGATGTCCTGAAAATGCGGTGAATATCGGAACTGACCGAATACAAATATCCTTCGCCCATTTGCTCTTCTTTCCAATACCGAAGCGAAGAATCCGAATATCTGAGCTCATCGGCACGGCAGTCGATCAGATAACGGGTAGAATTCTTCTCTTTGAATTCACCGATAAGCTTTTCTTCTACCATAAGGGTGTTGACGGCAAGTGAGTAATAGGGATCAGACGGGGGTAATAATTTTTTTGTCTTTTCCGTAGCTTCTATTCCCTCATTATACTTATTCTCTCTAAAATAATAATGCCCAAGCCAAAACCACGCTTTTGCAAGAGCCTTTGTAAATCCTGATTTTTCAAGGTACGGTATTTGTTTATCACGTATAAATTCGATTTTTCCTTGTTTATTATAATAAGGAATCTGCTGTCTTTCGCGTGTGGCGATAAATTCCATTACATCTTCGTTATGCCCCCGCTCAGCCGCTCCTTTGATTTTGGCGAAAAGAGTGTCATTTTTATCGCCCGGAAGCCACCAGAAGCCACGTGTAAGCACATCAGCCAAGGTATGGTATTTTTTATCTGATTCCGGTAATTCTTCCACATCTCTGAGTACATCATTGTAGATAGTCTCAAAACCGTCTTTGCTGTTTTTGAATTGCCAGAGTTTGAGTTCCTCTACCTTTTTCATTACTTTCTCAACCAAGGTATCGTTCCACTTTTCATTCATAGCACAAAGTTCCTTTCTGATTTTTTTGCGTCCGTCATGAAGCCCCGATTTCACCGTACCCTGGGATATTCTTAACTTATCCGCTATTTCCACAACCGAAAGTCCCTGAAAATAGTAAAGATTTATAATATTTTTTACCTTTTCGGGAAGTCTTGATATGGATTTTCCGAGTTCCTCTGTTTCTTCGTATTTTTCATATTGCAGAGAAAGAGAATCTTCGCCCGCGATATCATAGTTTTCTACCGCATCAAGTGATAAAAAGCCACGATACTGCCTGAGCATATTCATACCGCAATTTTTAGCAATACGGCAGATCCATGCTGCAAATTTTTCGGGTTCATTCAGGGTGTCAAGCTTTATCCATGCAGTTACAAAAGCATCCTGTGCGGTGTCTTCTGCAAGAAAAGAATTATGTGTCACCGAAAAAGCCGAGGCAATAACAGCCTTCTGATATCGGTTCACAAGCACCTCATATGCGCGTTGCTCTCCTGCAAGAGTAAGCATGACGAGAGTTTCATCGTTTAAGTTACGGTACGGCATTTTTTCTCCTTCGGATTTAACCGGTTGAAACGGCAAATTTGCCTTCGTTTTGATGCATCTGACATATAGACACATTTAAAGTCAAAAAGGTTGGGGAAATCAAAAAATTATTTTTTGTGCGATTTGTAATTTGGAAAACACGATTAAAGCTGTTACAGGTATTTCAAAATAACACAAGCGATTTTACAAGAACTGCCCTTTTTATCCTACACCTAACGCTCATTCGAACAAAATTTCTTTTTCATTCTCAAAATCGAGTATATTTATCGCGCAAGAATACACATTTATGAGCAGGCGCCCAATCATAAATCATAAGATAACAAACATATTATACCTCAAAAAAACTGACTCCGATAGAATTTCGAAGTCAGTTTTCTGTTTTGATTTTTAAGATTTACGATTATACGGATTTTTTGAACCGTCGGAATCCCTACGATATTTAAAAATCGGTCGTTATCTCTCTTATTTCAGCGTTGTGCCCGGGAAGAAAACATTTGTTATTACAGTCAGCACAATACCTATTATCAGGAAAGTTATTCCGACTATAAAAAACGGTACGGAAAGATTGAGACTTGATTTCTCTTTTTCGCGTTTTCTTTCCTTGTAATCTGCAAATTTCTGAAATTTTCCAGAACGTTCTTCTTTGTTAAGCCAAAATATCGGCGTGAAAACATTGAATGTATAGCGTAAACCATAGCTCAGCCCGTCAAAAGTACCTTGACGCTTTGCAAACACAAGACCTCCGAAACAGGTAAACAAAAGTCCCGGCAGGAAAAATCCTCCCGAAAGATGACCTATCATTTTTCCCGTGTCTTCCTGTGAGAACGCGCCTACCGAAAAGTCATAGATCAAAGCAAAAACCACGGCAACAAGGCTTATAACGGCAAGGGCGATAAAGAAATTCTTTCTTTCGGGTTTGTTCGGAGTTTCAGGCATTCCTCAAAATCTCCTGATATTTTTTGAATTCCGCTTCATTTGCGCTTACGAAGTGGCCCGGAGAAACCTCTCTTATTACGGGCTTGTCGACAGAATAATCGTGCTCGGCAATGGGATTATACACCATTCTCTGGCGCTTTTTCTCACTGCGAGGATCGGGAAGAGGTATTGCGGACAGAAGCGAGCGCGTATACGGGTGCAACGGGTGAGCAAAAAGTTCATCGCTTGTCGCAAGTTCGACGATCTTTCCGAAATACATTACCGCGATACGGTCGGAAAAATACTTTACAACGGAAAGGTCATGGGCGATAAACATTATCGTAAGACCGAGCCGCGTGCGAAGATCGTTCAGAAGATTTATAACCTGCGCCTGAATCGAAACGTCCAAAGCGGAAATCGGTTCATCTGCGATGATAAGATCCGGATTCAGAATGATCGCACGGGCAATTCCGATACGCTGGCGCTGACCGCCTGAAAATTCGTGCGGATAACGTCCGGCATGTTCCGGAACGAGCCCGACAAGGTCGAGGACCTTATATACTTGCTCGTCTATATACTTTTTATCCTTGATTCCGCGTATTATAAGACCTTCGGCAACGATTTCCCTGACTGTCATACGTGGATCAAGCGAAGCTATGGGATCCTGGAAGATCATCTGTATCTTGTTAGTGATACGGTCATTTTGCGCCGAGCGGAGTTTTTCGGAACGCTCCTTTTCCAGTGCCGGTTTCTCATCGGGAGTTGCCGACGCTATCTTTGCATCGTATTCGGTGCGGATGCGCTCTGTTTCTTTTTGAACATAAAGCTTATCGCAGTTTTTGCGCTCGTAAAGAGCTTTTTTCATCTCCGCTTTTTGCTCTGTCACCGTTTGTTTATATTTTTTCTTGATGGCGGCTACTTTTTCCGCAGGCGGATTTTTACCGAGGGCGGCTATTTCGTTTTTGCATTCTTTTTTTGCGGTCTCTATCGCTTCTTTATAACGGCGCGTACCGACGCAAATATGCTGTCCGTCAAATTTTACCGTTCCGCCCGTTATATTGTAAAGCCTGATGATGCTGCGTCCTGTCGTCGTTTTTCCGCATCCGGATTCGCCGACAAGACCGAAGACTTCGCCTTTATATATGTCGAAGCTCACATCGTCTACCGCTTTCAGATAGCCTTTGCCCATTTTGAAATATTGTTCCAAATGCTCAACAGAGAGCAAAACCTGTTTATTATCATTCATTTTGGTTTGCCTCCTCTTTCAGTGCTCTTTGAATACGGTTTTTAACGATCTGCGGCGGCTCTACTTTCGGCGCGTCGGGATGAAGCAGCCATGTTGCCGCATAGTGCGTATCACTCACGCGGAACATCGGCGGTTCGAGCTCATAATCGATTTCGAGCGCATATTTGTTTCGCGCGGCAAAAGCGTCGCCCTTAGGCGGATAGATCATATTCGGCGGGGTGCCGGGAATCGCTTCCAATTTGTCTTTTGTGTCAAGATCGGGCATAGAGGAAAGAAGCGCCCACGTATAAGGATGACGGGAATCATAGAAAATGTCGTCGGCAGTGCCGTATTCGACGATTTTACCCGCATACATAACGGCTATTCTGTCCGCCATATTTGCTACGACTCCGAGGTCGTGCGTTATAAATATAACGGAGAGCTGGCGCTCTGCCTTGATTCGATTTATAAGTTCGAGGATCTGGGACTGGATAGTAACGTCGAGAGCTGTCGTCGGCTCATCACAGATGAGTATATCGGGATCGGCGGCAAGGGCGATAGCGATAACGATTCTCTGTCTCATTCCTCCGGAAAATTCGAACGGATATTGACGGTAACGTACGGCGGGCTCCGGAATTCCGACCTCTTCAAGCAGTTTCAGCGCACGCACCTTGGCAAGTCTGCGTGTAACCTTATAAACAACGGCAGACGCCTGTGCCTTAAAGTAATCGATAAGGTCGATCGCCATTTTATCAAAGTCGGCACTCGGAGCGTTTTCTATGGCATCGGAAAAATCTTTTTCGAGATTTTCGATGATATGGACAATATTGTCATGAGCGGCGTCGAGATCGACAAGCGACGGAGGAACAACTTTCCATCCCGGTTCTCTGCCTTTCGATGAGAGTTTCTCATGCTTTTTATTCTGTTTTTCAAAACGTGCCTGTTCTGCCGGATTGTTGTGTATTCCGGCAAAGTATGCCTCTATCGCGCTGTGAAGAGCACCGGAAAATGTGTACGCGGTGCTGTCCTTGCGAATCATAAGCGGATCTATGGCAGACATTACGGCTTCTTTCAGCCTTGCCTCCCATTTTGCACATTCCGCTTTTTCGATCTCGCCCGAAAAATACGTTTTTGCTTTACTCAGAAGTTCGAGCGCACTCTTTTTATTGTTCAAAGATTGGTCAAAGCTCGTTTTAATGGAGATTTTTTCCTCTTCTATAAAACCGAGCATAAATTCTTCATCGATATATTTCAAAACAAGAGTATTAAGCTCGTGAACGGGCATAGAACCGGGAACAAATTCGGGATTGCGAAGCTGATAATATCCCAGACAAAAGAAATTCGGCTTTTCCGCTTCCATAACCGATTTAAGAAGTGTGTTAAGACGTTTGAGAAGCGCGATTTCTTCTTCGCCGGCAGGCGAATTTTTTCCATGGATCGCATTGCGCACATCACGCAGCTTTGCTATGATCCCGTCAAATTCTCCGCCCTGCTTTATTAGAAAATCGTTATATGCGCGCTTTGAATTAAGAATAAGCGCTCCAAGGCGTGCACGTCTGTCGAACACCTGATTCTTTTCAATCAGGAAAAGGATATTGTCTATATCCGACTGCATTTCTATGATGTGGCTCATCGCCTCATTGTACACAGATTCCATCTTTGTGGCGGAAATGCAGAAATTATCGAAAGTTTTGCAAAGAGAAGCGTGCTTTTTTACCGCTTCGGGAGAACCGTCCGCCTTATCCATATAATTTCTGAGAAGGGCGAGCTTTGCGTTGAATTCGTTTCTTGCATTGCGCTGGCTTGCCCTGCCTTTCAGAAGCATTGCCTCTGTAAGCTGCTTGCCTACGCGCATAATGGGATTAAGACTCGACATCGGGTCCTGGAAAATCATAGCGATCTTGTCGCCGCGGAGCTTGTGAAATTCTTCCTCGGAAACTTTTAAAAGGTCCTGTCCGTCATAGAGGATCTCTCCGCCCTCAACGATAGCGTTTCCCGCAAGAATTCCGATAATGGCGCGGTTTGTGACGGATTTTCCGGAACCGGATTCTCCGACGAGCGCAAGCGTTTCGCCTTTGTAGAGATCAAAACTTATATCGCGGACAGCCTGAACTTTGCCGCCCTGCGTGCGGAAAGATATTTTCAGATTTTTAACTTCAAGTTTCTTTTCCATATCTTACTCCTCCGTGCCGCGAAGCGACGGGTTGAAAGCGTCGCGAAGTCCGTTACCGAATAGGTTGAAGCTTATCATAAGAAGCGCAATGAAAAGCGCCGGGAACAGCACCACATGAGGCGCCGTTGTCATACATCCCTGACCTGCGGAAAGCATGGATCCGATAGATGACATAGTGCTGGAATCGAGGTTGATAATGCCAAGATAACTGAGAGATGTTTCGGAGAAGATGACTCCCGGAATGACCAGCACAGATCCGGTGATGATCGTTCCCAAACTGTTGGGGAAGATGTGCTTGAACATGATACGGAAATCTCTTGCGCCGAGCGTTCTGGCGGCAAGCACATATTCCTGATTCTTGAATCGGTAGAACTGCATACGGACGCGACTCGCCATACCGATCCATCCTGTTAAAACAAATGCAAACAACAGCGATGGGACCATACCTATCTTACTTGCAAGATGCAGGCTGAAAAGCACCGTTACAACAGTGAACGGCACACCGGACAGGATATCCGAAATACGTTCCATTATCATATCCACGGCTCCGCCGTAGTAACCTTCTACGGCACCGTAAAAAGCACCGATCGTAAGGTTGATGATCGAAACCGCAATAGCGAGAATAAAGCTGAATCTTGCGCCGCTTGCAAGGCGGGAAAAGATATCATAACCGTTGATGTCTGTACCGAAGATGAACGACGGCTCAAAGCCGTATTTATATACGAAATAATTGTAGGAGTTAAGACGCACTACATAGTTATATCCGGATTCTTTTGTTCCCGTGCGCTGTGCATAACGCCAATATGCGTCCGAGCCCTCATTATACGGGTCTGCGGCAAGACGCATTTTGCTGAAATAATCATCTGCACCTGATGTGGCGTAAGCGGGGATAAGATTTCCGTCCGCATCACGCGTCGCATTTCCTTTTCTGTCAGATACAAACCAAACATTCGGGTTAGTGCCGACCGCATCGTTGATAACACGCGGAAGAATGACCTGGACGCCGTTTTCGTCCTGCCATTCCTGAATGGCATTATACTGGTCGCCTGTAAGCGTGAGCGTCATGGTAGAAAGAGCATAATAGGTATTGACACGTATTTTATAAAGAGTGGATTCCTTGCCGAAAGCGTCGACGGTCGTTCTTGTGGAGATCTCCTTTTCAATGACGTTGCGCCCTGTTTCGATTTCCATAGCCTGATAAATATCGTACTTGTTTTTCGAAACCTCTTCCACTTTACTGCCGTCCCAGAAACCGGTGCCGTCCATAAAGGAAAGACGGGGCAGAAGATACTGATAATTCGTAAGCATGGTTTCCGTCTGATATGACGCTATATATTTCTGATTGCAGAAATACGGTCCTACGATAGCAAACAGAAGGAGCATGGCAATGATGACTGCCGCAACGACAGAAGCTTTATTTTTTGAAAAGCGGTTGAGAGCATCGCGAAAATAACCCACGGGTTTTGTTTCCGGTTTGACATCATGACTGCGATCTTTGCCGGAAACAAGCGCAAATTTTTCTTTCGGTATATTTCTGTATATTTCGTTTTTATCTTTCATTTATTTCGCCCCCATTCTTATTCTGGGATCGATGATTCCGTAACTGATATCGATGACGATTCCTGCCGCGAGTCCGATAAAAGTATAGAAGATCGTAAGCAACATGAAAAAGTTATAGTCCGGGGCAGGCTGCGCCTTGATAGAGCCGAGATACAGCTCGCCGACGCCGGGAATTGAGAAGATCTGCTCTATGATGAGAGAGCCGCTCATGATAGATATGAACTCGCCGAGTATCATCGGGAATATCGGCACCATCGAATTTCGCATCGCGTGCCTTACCGTCGCCTGCGCGCGTGTAAGTCCCTTTGTCCGTGCAAGAAGCATGAATTCGCTTGTGAGCACCTCCGTAAGCTCCGCACGTGTATAGCGCGCAAATCCCGCGATCGTGCCGAAAGACATCGAAAGAATGGCGGGGATCGCCGATTTTATGAATGTCCAGCTCCATGCGCCGTTATTGACGTCGACAATCGCGGACGCCCATCCGAGCTTGAAATAAAGAATGTACTGAACAAGAAGTGCATAGATAAACGGCGGAACGGAAACAAAGATCATGACCCCTGTGGAGATGACGTGATCCTGCCACTTGTTCTTTTTCAGCGCGGCGAAAATACCGAGCATGAGTCCTATCGGTATGGAGAAAAGTATCGTTATAAGGTTAAGCACCATTGTGTACGGAAGTCTGGCAGTAAATACCGTCCAGACCTCACTGCCGAGCTTATAAGTTTCCCCTATACCGAAATTGCCCTGAAACGCATATTTCAGGAAACGCAAATATTGCTGCGCTATTGGCAAGTCGTATCCGAGAAGCTCACGACGGCGCATAATAAGATCCATATCCTTGCCGAACTGCTCTGCGGGTAGATTGGGAAGAAGTTTGACGAGAACAAAACATATCGTGATAATGATAAAGAATGTGAGCAACATCAGTGCTACTCTTTTTAGAATATATTTGAATAAATACATAGCAGGCTCCCATTTTTAATAAGAATTATCAATTTACAATAGAGGAAAAAACGTTTTTTCTCTATTGTAAAACGAAAATTTTGATTTATATAATAATTCTAAAAAAGTCTGTATCCTTTTGGGGTTTTGCGTTAGGTTTTTTGCAAAGCAAAACACAAACGTACCGTTTGCGGGATCGTTATATCATATTAAAATAAATATGACAGTGAACAGCGAAGATTTTTTCTCCGCTGCTCACTTACCATTTATAAATCTGCTTTATAAGCGAATATTAGGGTTTATTTGTAGTTCAGAACTCCGCCCTGAGAAGAAACATAAGAAGCGAACTCTGCGTCATCCATAGCGTATGTGCGCCATTCGATGCCGCCAAATCCCATACCGACAACATATTCATCGGTCTTGAAGTTTACTCTCATGCAACGGAGTGACGCTACGGAGTCCGTCTGCATGGGGAAGATGTTCGCAAGCGTCATGATCTTTGCTTCTGCTGCGGCGAGGATTGTAACTCTTCTCTCAGCAGGATCGCTCGGACCTGCGCTGATAGAAACCGTTTCGCCTGTTGTATTGCCGTCTGCACCTACAACACTTGTTGTAATAGTGTTGCCTTGAAGTGCTTCGCTTACCCAATCATAGAGGCTTGCGCGCAATGTCTTGCCGTCAAGCTCGATGTCGAGCATAACCTTTGTCTTATCTGTGAAGGGGTCGTATTGAAGAGAACCGGTGAAGCAGTCCATCATCGAATAAGGATTGAACTGAGAACCGCCGTAGCCGACGCCGAAGAGAACGTCAACCTGACCGTTTTTGAGATAATCACCGAATGTTGTGGCACCGAGTACCTGGCTCTGTACGAATGTGAGATGTCCTTCGAACTTCGTTCCCGCAGCAGCGTTTGTCCAGCAGGTTCTGAGGAATTCATAGCCTCTGTTCCAGAAGTTGCTCTCAGTAGGTTTGCCTATGACGATCTGTACTTCCCATTTACCGCTTGCAACATCCTCTGCCGTGATAAGTCCCGCTTCGACAGCTTTATCATAAGCCGTGTTGAAGAGAGTCTTAGCACCTGAGGGATCGTAGCCTGTGATAGAAGCGATGGCGTCGTCACGCGTTGCGTATTCCTTGCCTTCGCCCCAAGCGTCGCTGAGTCCCCAGAATGCGAGTATCGCATCCTTGCCGGCGTCTGTTGCACGATAGGTAAGTCCGCTCTCGGGATCCGCAACGATAAATGCGGAAAGAAGAGCTTTTGCAACACCGGATGTCGGAGAGAGCTGTGCGTTGAATGCAGAACGGTCGATAGAATAGCTGAGTGCCTGACGGAACTCTTCAATCGTAAGAACAGTCTTTATAACTTTATTGCCGGAAACAACGGGAGATGCCGCTGCTTCTACGGATTTAAGATTGTCAAGACCCGGATTCATTGCAAGATACCATGTCGATTCGGAATCCGTAAAGTAAGTGTAATCGGAACCGAGGTAATCGTTCATGTCTTCCGCAAGAAGACCATAGGAATCCAATTCGCCTTTGAGGAACATTTCAAGACGTGTTGCGTCTTCTGCTACCTTATTGTAAACTATACGGTCTGTCTGGTAGGTTCCGGGAATATATTCGCCTTCGGCATAGCCGTGCCAATGGGGGTTTCTTTCAAGAACGATCTGAGCGCCCTCAACATAAGAGGTGAGCTTGTAAGGACCGTAGCCGACAAATGTATCTACACTTGTAGCGTAGGTGTTGGCATAAACGCCGCCGTCTGTTTTGATGCAGCTTTCATAAAGGGGAGTGTATACGAGGAAGAACGAAGAGCAGAGCTCATAACGGAGATAGAAATTGTCTTCCATCGGGTTTTTGAGAACGATAACGAGCTCGTAATCGGAAGGAGCGAAGAAACCTACATTGCCTTCATAGTCGATTACATCCCATGTTTTTCCGAAGAAAGCCATTTCTTCGAATTCCATATAAGCGTAGTCGCCGCCTTCTGCCGCATAAGCTTCTACGTTTTCAAAACCGTGGAGAATAGCGATAGCATCCTGCAAGTTTTTAAGAAGAGCAGGTGTGAGCTTTACTCTGCCGTTGGAATCGGCAGCTTTGATAAGAGGCTCTACACCAGCCGCAAAAGCAGGCATTGCATCTTTATAAGCGTTATAGTAATCGGAAAGACCGTTAGATCCCCAGTTACCGCCGCTCTTTATGTCGAGAACGATATCCTGACCTTCATATTTAAGGGTACCGTCATCTGCCGTGGTAAAATCGGAAGGATTTACATATTCGTCGTCGCCCATATTAGCGGAAACGAATTCGCCCAAAGCGTAAGATCCGCCTTTTACATAAGCTTCGGCGCCTACGATTTTAAGGTTTCCGGACTGATATACGTTATCGGCACGGAAGTTAGCCGCCGCAGGATTGAGAAGGAGCTTCATGGAATCGACAAAGGATTTTGCCGTGATGGCTTCGCCGTTGTCGAATTTGAGGTTCTGTCTCAATGTGATTTTATAGACTTTATTTTCGTCGCCTTCTTTAACTCCATACTGACCGACATATTTAGATGTGACATCCTCAGGGTAGTCAACAGCCATAGAAGGAACGATCACATATCCGGAGAAATCGTCGTTATACTCGAACGTATAAAGTCCGTCGGATGTGTAGTCCAGAATATAGGTGCTGGAATCTGACTGATAAGTGTGGTAGTTCCAAGATTCGGGAAGATCAGAGGGCCCCATACGGTAAGAATATGTTTTACCGTCATCCTGATATGCGGGTCTTTCTATATTGCCCGTCGTTCCTGTACTGCCCGTTGTTTCTGTCGGCGTCTTCTTGCCACAAGAGGCCAGAACTCCGATCAGCATTGCAACTGCCATGATGATACAAATCAATTTGATAAATATTTTTTGCATGATTGAATTTCCTTTCCTTGTTTTATTATATTAACATTTTATACAAAGATTCCCGTGATGTCAAGAATAAATAAGCAGAAATGAATTTTTTGTAAAAAAATTTGGTGTTTTTTCCGTTTTTCTGCATAATTTTTTATCCTGAAAACGGAGATTTACGATATTTTTGTCAATAAAACAATTTTAAGTTCGGGTTATCCCCAAAAAGACAAAGTCGAATTTAATGTAAGTAATATTTGAAATATTATACTGTTTTTCTTATAAGAAATACGTAAAGTATTTTTCGGTTCAACATGGTGAATTATACTGTCAAGTGCAATGAAAAACATCGGTTTGACGTGGCAAAAAGTCGCAATATCACCGCATAAACCGCGAATTATGTAATATATACCCATTTCTTAACAATTCTTAACGTTTTTTCCTTGCTTTTTCCGACAAAAAACATATATAATATTTTTAATATGATTTATAATAAAAAATTTTTATACAAAAATAAAAACGCGGATTTCTCCGCATTAGAGGCGTTATCGTTTGGGGCATTGCCGTGGGACCCCGACACAAGAAACTTTTCGTGAAAAGTTTCTTGGAATTTCAAAAGCTTTCGCCAAAATAAAGTGGGGTTTTTGAGCAAAGTTCTTATGTCTACCTTTCTCAGAAAGAAAGGTAATGCGGGGGGAAGTTATTCTGCCTACTTTTCGCAAAAATAAAGTGATATATTTTGAGGGAAATTCTTTTGCCTACTTTTCTTATAAGAAAAGTAGGTGGAAATATTTTTAAACTTTCAGGGTGGTGCGGTATTTGCAATGAAAACGGTTACAAACAAAAATATACTTATAGTAGAAGATTCAGAGTCGCTTTGCAATGAGCTTTTCGATTATTTTTCGGCAAACAATACCGTGCATACGGCGAAAACGCTCGCAGAGGCAACGGATAAAATCAAACAGCACGGATTCGATATAATATTGCTCGATCTCATTCTCCCCGACGGAAGCGGACTCTCCCTTTTTAACGAGCTCGGCGAAGGAACTCCCGTTGTCATTCTTTCGGATCTCGGTTCCGATAATAATATATTGCAGGGCTTTGAGTACGGCGCGGCGGATTATATAGTAAAGCCCGCGTCCGCAAAAATAATAGAGGCAAGAATGGCGCTCCGCCTTCTGCCGCCGAAAGAAGCCGTTTTTTCTCTTCACGGGCTCACCGTCGATATGAGAAAGAGAACGGCGGTATACAATAACCGTCCGCTCGATCTCACTTCGAGCGAGTTCAACATCCTGACTTTCCTTATGCAGAATGCGGGAAATTATTATTCTGCCGTCGATATATATGAGGCGGTGTGGAAAATGCCTCATCTCAACACGCAGACGATACGCATACACCTCCATAATCTCCGCAAAAAGATGATACAGATGTCGGAAGAGTGCGGCGAACTGATAATCACGGAGTTCGGAAAAGGTTATACTTTCAGAAGGGGATCATGAATATGGGCAGAGCGCGTAATCAAATAATCGCAATCATAATAAGCCTTCTTTTGTCCGTTGCATTCATTATGATGTTCTGTATTTGTATTCCGGATGTCACTCCGGTTCCGGAGGCAACGGGAGAAATAAAACATGTCGATTATGAAAAAGACAAAGAAACGGGAGAAATAAAAACCACCGAAGAAATTTTTGTTATAGGAAAAGATATCACCGCGGTGCGCATAAACGATCTGTCCGACCTCGGAGCCATAACAAAGGCAAATTATGTTCCCGACAGATTTGTGACTCCGAACAAAATACCCGACGATGTAATGATAGTCGACCTTACGGAAAATTTCGAATTTGCCGAAAAAGGCACGCTGTTTTTCATAGTGATGAATCTCGATCCCTTTGCCGAGGATTTCGTTTCTCAAAAAAACAATCTCGAAAGTCACAGAGTAGGCGACTACTGGCGTTTTACGGTATCTCTTCCGCAAATATTCGGCGCTTCTAATATATATGTTAAATCCCAGCTGATCGAAAGACACGGCGAGATAGAGAATTACGATTTTATAGAATTCAATACAAGTTATATGAAGGTGACGGATAAATATTTGCCGGAGACCGACCGCACACAGACGGAGCTGGATTTTTACACACGCCGAGAAGTTATGGAAAATTTAAGCTCGTCATGCATCATCACAATACATTATCAGTCGGATGGCGGAATCTTTTCCGGAATACGCGATTTTCCTCTTATCGGAACAGAGAACGCAATTAAATCATGTACGGAAAAATCCTCTTCCCTGTTGCTTGCCGGATTTATTTTTTCGGCTATGGCAATCGCGGTGCTTATCGTTCTTTCGCTTCTGAAACAGACCGCAAAATTTCTCCCCGAAATAATAATGAATATCGGTGTTCTCGCTCTCTTCGTTTCATGGTATATCTCTTTGTCGAGGACGTCGATTCCCATGTTCTGGAAAGGAATAAATACTTCGGCGCTGTTCATACTGCTCTGCGGAGTTATCCTTTCCGTCGGAAAGAATTTTAAGAAGTTCCCCATTAAATTCGCCATGTTCGGTATTTCTGCGGCAGGGGCTTTAATATCATTTTGTGTTCCGTTTGTACCGTTCGGTACGGCAGAACTGATGGGAAAGATACTTAATGTTCTCAAAATCACGGATATTGTTTTTATTGCCGTCTTTACCGTCATTGCAGCATTCGACGACAAAAATATGTCGTCGGTTTTAAGACCCGTGTGCGCAGTGCTTATCGGCGTTGCGACGGTTATGTCTTTGCGGTTTGCCCATGTATATTTAGTCCAGAGAAACCCGTTATTCTGGATATACGCCGCCGTTGTAATAGCGGATTTTATCACGATTTTCAATGTTTTTATGAATACGGAAAAATCGAACGCATATCTTACCGCGAACTTAAATCTCGAAGTAGAGCGGCAGGTCAAAGATATCCGCTCCGTCATATCGGAAAGAGACAAGCTTTTGCAGTTTGTTTCTCATGATATGAAAAAGCCGCTTGCGTCTTCCGCCATACTCATAGATAATCTGATAGAGCGGGAGAATAACGGCGAACAGATAAAGGCGCTCAACATAGTAAAGCAAAACACCGCCAGAGTTCTTGAAAACCTTTCGGAAATAGCGTCTTATGCGCGGTATAATTATATAGCGGAACCGTCCCGCGCGCTGAATGTAAAGGAGCTGTTCGCATCGCTTTATAAATATTGTTCCGCAGACTGCGAAGCTTGCGGTATAGTGCTGAAAAATCTTGTTACGGGAGATTATAATGTGTTTGCAAAGAGGCAGGGACTTGAAAATGCCGCCACAAACATAATACTGAATGCCGTAGAACACGCGGACTGCACTGAAATAGAGCTTTCGGCGCGCACGGACAAAAACAAGGTTGTTCTTGAAATAAGCGATAACGGCAAAGGAATGTCTCCGGATACGGAAGTATTCAAACCGTATATATCGGAAGACAAACCCGAAAGCGGCGGACTCGGTCTTTATATCTGCAAAAATATAATAGAATCCATGAACGGAGAACTTTCATATATAAGACGTAACGGAAAGACCGTGTTTATAATCGTATTGCTGAAAGCGTGAGCGCGGTCGTAATATTGTACAAAAAAACAGACGGGATAACCCGTCTGTTTTTTATATATCTTAAAGATATAATTATTTGATTTCGACTTCTGCGCCTGCTGCTTCGAGAGATGCTTTGATCTTTTCAGCGTCTTCCTTGGAAGCGCCTTCTTTAACAACCTTCGGAGCGGACTCAACAAGCTCTTTTGCTTCTTTGAGGCCGAGACCTGTGAGCTCACGTACAACTTTGATAACGTCGAGCTTCTTAGCGCCGAAGCTTTTGAGTTCAACGTCGAACTCTGTCTTTTCCTCAACAGCAGCGGCTGCGGGAGCAGCGGCACCTGCAACTGCTACGGGAGCAGCGGATACGCCGAATTCTTCTTCGAGAGCCTTTACAAGGTCTGCAACTTCAAGTATTGTGAGTGATTTGATTTCATCAAGTATAGCTGTGATCTTTTCGCTAGCCATTTTTTAATTCCTCCGTTAATAATACAAATTTCAATAATAGGATCGTTTCGCCGACAGATTTTGCGTTTTCGTTTACGCGGATTCTCCCTCTTTGTCGACATAAGCTTGGAGAACATATGCGAGACTGTAAAGGGAAGATTGGAGACTTCCGAGTACCTTGCCGATGAGGACTTCCTTGGAAGGAAGCTTTGCAAGCTCATCAACTCCCGCTTTATCAAGAACGTTGCCGTCAACAAATCCCGCTTTTATTTCGAATGTTTCGATCTTTTCTGCGTATTTGCTGAGTATCTTTGCCGCTGCAACGGGATCGTTTTCGCTCGTTGCGACAGCTGTCATTCCTTCGAGAACACCTGTAAGTCCGTCAAAACCCGCATTTTCGCAAGCTCTTTTTACAAGAGTATTCTTAATTACGGAATAATTGACACCTGCGGCGGAAAGCTCTTTTCTGAGAGCTGTGTCGTTCTCGACTGTTATGCCCGCATAATTGACGATTACACCTGCCTGTGCATTTTTGAGCTTTTCGGAAAGGTCGTCAACTATCTGCTTCTTCTTTTCAATAACCTGAGCGCTGGGCATTTTTTCACCACCCTTCAAAAATTTCATGAAGCCAAACTTTTTTGGGAATAAAAAAATCTTCCCACAATCCGAAAAAGAAAGCGGAAAGACAGAAAATACATTTTTCTTATCTCCTCGGCAGGGAAGCTTGGCTTTTACAAAAACCTGCTGTCTTCGGATTACTGAACAATGATATCATCTTTTATCTCTGTTGTCAATAGTTTTTTTGATGTTTTTTCCATATAACGGGCAAATGCGAACGGTTTTTCCGAAAAATCCTCAAAATCGTTCGCATAATATACTGGGGTAACACCAAACTGATCTCAAAAAAACAAGATGATAAGAGCAAAAAATTTGAATTTATTTTCCCACGCAGAATTTATGGAATATGTTGTCAACTATATCTACGGAGACCTCTCGTCCGTCAAGTTCCAGAAGCGCGCCCGCCGCGCGTTCCAGCTCGCATCCCGCAATATCGTCTCCGAACGTTAAAAGCGCATCTTTGGCAGAACGCGCCGATTCGAGCGCGAGCTTTACCGCGGAATGCTGTCTTGCATTCGTTATTATATCGGAACCGGATATTTCCGCCTCCCCGTCAGTGAAAATCGACTCTATTCTCTTCGAGAGCTTTTCCTTTTCATCATGCTTTGCGGAAAGAGAAAATGACGGAAGTCCCGCGAAAAGCTCTTCCCCGTAAAGAGGAGCTTTGTCCGATTTATTGAGTATAATAAGAACTTCTTTTCCCGCTTCTTTTGCTTCGGAAACTATGGAAAGGATCGTCTTGTCGTCCCCGTCAAATTCGTCGGAAGTATCGAAAACCGCAAGTACAAGCTCCGCGCGGTCTATCTCGCGGCGGCTTCTGTCAACGCCGAGCTTTTCCACAGTATCCGATGTATCGTGTATTCCCGCCGTATCCGAAAGGCGGAGCAAAACGCTGCCGCAGACGACATCCTCCGAAACAACGTCGCGCGTCGTTCCCGCAATATCGGTTACTATCGCGCGGTCGCTTTCCGAAAGAAGATTCAGTATCGTGGATTTGCCCGTGTTCGGTTTTCCGCATATAACGGTCGGAATGCCCTCGCATACGGCATGTCCCGTTTTGTAAGAGCTTTCAAGCTTTTCAAGGTCGTTTATTATTTTATCAACGGATGCCGCCATTTCATCGCGGTCCATACTTTCAAGGTCTTCGTCGGGAAAATCTATTATTGCATATATGTTGCTCGCGACGCCCGTTATGTCGTTATATATCTTATTTATTTTGTCGCTCATCGCGCCGTCAAGACCGCGCCGAGAAAGAGACAGTGCCGCATTCGTCTTGGCGTCTATCATTCCTATAACCGATTCCGCCTCTGTAAGCGAGAGCTTGCCTGCGCAAAACGCCCTTCGCGTAAATTCTCCCGGTCCCGCCTGCACCGCACCGCAGGAAAACGCAAGGGAAAGTATATTTTCGGTAAGAAGTATTCCGCCGTGACAGCTTATTTCCACGACATTTTCACCCGTATACGAGCGCGGCGCACGAAAAAGCGTGACAAGCGCTTCGTCAAGAAGCGCGCCGTCCTGCGTCTTTATATCCGCAAGAAAAACGCTGTTCGCCGCAATATCGGAAAGCTTCTTTCCGCTTTTCGGAAATATGAACTTCTCTCCGACAGAGAAAGTTCCCTCGCCGGACATACGTATGACGGCGACTCCGCCTTTTCCGCGCGGAGTCGATACCGCCGCTATCACATCGGAAAACATCGAATACATCAAAATACCCCTTTTCGTCTCTGAAAAACAAAACCTTTCGGTTTTATATTGCCATTTTTAAACCGTTTGCGTCTTTTTTTAATTTTCCGCAAAAAACCGCCGCAAATCGCCGAACAGTATATTTTTCCGCCGCGATATGCTCTTTTTTCATGCCGAAAAACTTTTCACGTCACTTTTTTTCAGGAAAAAGTTCAAGACTGTCGGCGTCAAGAAGCGCGCGCGTATCAATGCTCTCCTCGCAGAAAAATTCGCGCGAGCAACCGCAGTTTTTGCACGATATCTTCACTTTGCCTATCTCGTTTTCGACAAGAAAATCTCCGCCGTCGGAGCAAGCGCATTTTATCTTCTTCTCTTCGCAAAGATCGCCCAGAACGAAAAGAATCATGTCTCTTATATGTTCGTCGTTATATGAATTTTCGTTTTCGCCGTTTTCTTCGAATATCTTCGCAAGTTCCGTGTCGTCGATAAGCTCGGAAAGCGCCTTGTCGGATTCCTCTATCGCTTTTAGCACGGCGCCTTTGGAACCGGAGAAGCATATGTCCACGCCTGAATAAGCGCAGGGGAAAGTAAACACTTCGCGGTTGAAAAGCATTTTTTTCGAAATCACGAAGTTATGCGGTGTAGGACAGAAAAGGCAAGGAACGGTAAGACGAATCTTTCCGTCTCCGATATTTTTTATTACAAGTTCGCTTCCGCCGCAGTCGCATTTGAGTTTTATCATGTCACCCGTAAGCGCGAAAACACCCGTAACGCTTATTACGGATTTCCCGCACGCGGGACAGCGGTAAGCTATCGTAGTCTGTTTTGGTTCAAGTATCATTTCTGCCCTTCCTCTCCGCTTTCTTTGGAGTTTATGTATCTTTCGTAATAGAACAAATATTGCTGCGCCACGCCGGCATATCCGCCGAGCGAAGAAAGATCTATCCCGTCGGGATAATATTTTTCGAGAACTCGCTTTATCCATACGTCGACAGGGAAAAATTCAAGCTTGTGAAAACCGAAGAGAAGCGTGCAGGACGCCACTTTTTTCCCTACGCCGCAAATCTTCGTAAGCTCCGCTTCGGCGTCCGCGGCGCTCATTCGGAAAATGCCGTCAAGGTCTGTCTCCCCCGAAATAACTCTGGACGCCGCGTCGAGAAGATATCTTGCGCGAAAGCCCGTCTTGAACGGAGCAAGCCCATCCTCTCCCGCGTCAAGGATAGCCTTTGGCGTCGGGAAGGACCAGTACGTCTTTCCGTCAAATCCGGTAAAAGAATTTCCGAGTCCCTTTGACATATTTTCGATTATCTTTTTTATCCTCGGGATATTGTTGTTTTGCGAAATTATAAAGGAAGCGAGAGCTTCCCACGGCTCTTGGCGGAGTATTCTTATGCCGCCTGCAAGCGACATCGCGCGGTATATTGTATCGCCGTACACTCCGAAATGCTCGCCTATATCGTTTCTTATCTTCTCATAATCCTCGTCAAGTCCGAGAAAAGACGCAAATTTTTCTTCAAATTCGTCGGCGGCAACGCCTATAAGGCGTATCTTGTTGCCGCGCTGTTCGATTCGTATGTACTTTCCGAATACCACTCCGTCGGCAAATTCGCCGTCGTTTCCGCAGATAACGTTAAAACGGAAACATTGCCCGCAGTCAAACGTCTGCATAACGGAAAAGAAAGGAACATTCGAAAGCTCTGTAAAATCCGCACCGTCGGATGTCTTTCCGCAAAGAGATATATATTTTTTTACGTCCATATTTTTTGACCCTTTTGCCTTTCGTACTGTTTAAATCCCGTTTCAAAAATCTTGCCGCGCTGTCAGAACCCGAAAAGTTTTCTGCGGCAAAACGCCCGCCGATAAAGCAGACAGCATTTTTGCTCCTCTTTCCGAAAGCGTAATCCCGATTATTTATACATAGATATTATGCCCTTAAATAATAACTTTGTCAAGCGGTACAAAATCACGGAAACTGTTCAAATGCCGGAAAGTAAAGAAATATATATTATTCGCATGGACAATAATTTGAAATATCATTGAAAAATAATTGCAGAAGTGATAATATATTACTATATGTAATGAAAAACTTTGATATCCGGAGGAATTTTTATGAAACTCAGAGTTATGACATATAATATCGCAGGCGGACGCGACTATAATCAGGATGAAACAATAAAAAAATCCAACCCGTCGGTCTGCGCGGAAGTAATAAAAAAATATTCGCCCGACATAGTCGGTCTTAATGAAGTAGACTATATGCATCCGAGAAGCGGAAGCGTCGATATCGCGGCGGAAATAGGCAAGATAACGGGGCATAACAGCCGCTTTGCAAAAGCGACGGAGCTTCCGTGGGGCAAACTGTTCGGAGATTACGGCAACGCCTTTCTTACAAAATACCCGATAAAAGAGGACGAAGTCATAATCGTTCCCGACCCTATCGACAAATCCGAACCGACATATTACGAAACACGCTGTGTTTACCGCGCGGTGCTTGACATAGAGGGAACGGATATAGAAGTTCTCGTAACTCACTTCGGTCTTGCAAAAACCGAAAGAGAGGAGACGATGAAAATCCTCACAAAGCTCATAAAAGAGAGAAAGCACCCGATGATCCTTATGGGAGATTTCAACGAGAGACCGTTCGGCAAGACGCTCGCTCCCCTCTTTACGCTTCTTCATGACACCGCCGCAGTACGCGAAGAGGAAGAAGTGAGAACTTTCCCGTCAAGATTCAACATTCCGAATGTAGACGCTCCGAGCAACAACGACGGCAAAGGAATAAAGATAGACTACATATTCGTTTCCGAAGAATTCACCGTTCATTCCTTCGTCGTTCCCGAAGAAAAAGCTTCGGATCATCTCCCCTGCTACGCAGACCTTTCCATTTAAAAACGAAAAGAAAGGAATAAACAAAAGTGCCGGAAACAATTTATACCATACCGATAAACGAAGCGTTCGACAAAGCGGAGGATTCCGAAACGCCGTCCTGTCCCTTCTGCGGTCTTACGAAAATGCTCGAAGACAACGCCGTTGACGCGGTGCTCGGCGCCGCCATGATGGAACCGGACGTCAGAATAGAGACGAACAGAATGGGTTTCTGCCGCCGCCACTTCAACACGATGTACTCTAAGGGCAACAGGCTCGGACTTGCGCTGATACTCGAAAGCCACGTCGCGGAAATAAACGAAAAGGTATTCAAAAAATCTCTTTTCGACGGAAAAGGCGAAAAATCTTCCGACGCGATAAGAGAGATATCGAAAAGCTGCTATCTCTGCTCCAAGGTTTCGGGCTCTCTTGCGAAAATGTTTTCAAATACGATATACATCTGGGAGACCGACGACGAATTCAGACGCAAATTTTCAAGACAGCGCTGCTTCTGCCTGCCTCACTATGAAAGGCTCCTCGAATACGGCAGATCCGGGCTTTCGAAAAAGCAATTTGCGGATTTCTTCGAGACCGCCCGCGGGATAGAGAAAAAATACATAGATTCTCTCGGCGAGGACGTAAGCTGGTTCTGCAAAAAATTCGATTACCGCTACGACAGCGAACCGTGGGGAAACGCTAAGGACGCCGTTCCGCGTGCTATTGATTTCATTTCCGGCGGAAAAACGGAAAACAAATAAGAAAATAAAAATTAAAGTTATATAAAAGGTGACCAAAATGAAAAAATTCAGAAAAATAGGCATACTCACATCGGGCGGAGACGCTCCCGGCATGAACGCGTTCATACGTGCGGCTTCCCGCACCGCTCTTGCAAACGGAATCGAAGTTTGCGGAATACTCGAAGGTTATTCGGGTCTTATATCGGGAAAAATCAAAAATATCTCCTCTCCCACCGATGTTTCAAACATAATAACACAGTCGGGAACAGTTCTCTACTCCGACCGCTGCCCCGAATTCAAAACTCCCGAGGGCAGAAAGAAAGCCATCGAGACCTGCCGTAAATTCGAAATAGACGGCGTCATCGCCTGCGGCGGAGACGGCACGTTCATGGGAGCCACAAAGCTCTCCGCAGAAGGTATCCCCACCGTCGGCGTTCCCGGAACGATAGACGCGGATATAACATCAACGGATTACACAATAGGATTTGATACCGCCATGAACACCGTTATAGATATGGTGGACAGACTCCGCGACACCTGCGAATCCCACGCAAGATGCAACGTTGTCGAAGTAATGGGAAGAGGCGCGGGACATATCGCTATAAGAACAGGTATCGCCGTCGGAGCTTCCGCAGTTGCGATCCCCGAAATTCCTTTTGACGAGGACAACGCGATAGAAACGATAAAGAAACAGCGCGCCATGGGCAAACGCGGCATAATAGTCATCGTATCCGAGGGACTTCCGGGCTATGCGGAAAAGCTCGCCCACACAATAGAAGAAAAAACGGGCATAATAACAAGATACGCCTGCCTTGCACACGTACAGCGCGGCGGTACACCCACGCTTGAAGACAGACTCATCGCCTCCGAAATGGGCGTTGCGGCAGTAGAAAGCCTTATGGCGGGCAAGAGCGACGTCGTAATATGCAAAAACGCAGGCGAGATCTGCGAAATAGATATAAGCAAAGCGCTCACTCTCGACAGACTCTTCAAAGGAAAAGCAACCCCCGAAGAGATCGCGGCGATCGATCCTTCCGACCGCGCATGGATGGACAAGAGATGCGAAACGCTGAAACGCCGCATGGAAGAGTATTACAGAATAGCAAATCTTATAAAATAAAAACTTCTTTTCGGAGGACAGGATAAATGATACTCAGAAGCACGGACGGACTTTCCGAAAACGAGATAAAAGAAGCTCTTACAAAAAGTCTTGAAGGAAAAAATTTAAGAAAAGTTCTTTTGATACCGCCGGACTATACAAGAATGTATTCCGGCGCGGGCATGCTCACAAGAATTTACTATGACCTGCTCGAAAAAAGCGGCGCCGAGATAGATATTATGCCGGCGCTCGGCACGCACGTTCCCATGACAAAAGAAGAGTGCCGCGCATTTTTCGGCGAAAAAGTTCCGTACGAAAAGCTCATTCCCCATAATTGGAGAACGGACGTGGAAAAAGTAGGCGTCGTCCCCGGAGAATTTGTAAGCGAAGTTTCGGAAGGGCTTGTAAACACCCCGATAGATGTAGAAGTAAACAGGCGCCTTATTCACGGCGGATACGACCTGATAATCTCCATGGGACAGGTCGTGCCCCACGAAGTCGTGGGAATGGCAAACTACTCCAAAAATATTTTTGTCGGCGTGGGCGGCGTTTCCATGATAAACAGCTCTCATATGCTCGGCGCTTTCTACGGGCTTGAAAGAATGATGGGACGCGATTTTTCGCCCGTCCGCCGCGTTTTCGATTATGCGGAAGAGACATTTATAAAAGATCTGCCGCTTCTCTACGTGCTCACCGTCACGACCAACACGGGAGAAAAGACGAACATTCACGGACTCTATATCGGACGCGACAGAAAAAATTTCGAAGAAGCGGTAAAAGACAGTCAGAAGTACAACATGAACTTTGTCGACGAACCGTTCAAAAAAGCCGTCGTTTATCTTGATCCGCGCGAATTCAAGAGCACATGGCTCGGAAACAAAGCGATCTACCGCACAAGAATGGCTATGGCGGACGGCGGAGAGCTTATAATTCTCGCGCCTGCCGTTTCAAAATTCGGAGAGGACGCCGAAAACGACGTGCTCATAAGAAAATACGGATATGTCGGACGCGAAAAAGTGCTCGAACTCGTAAAAGAGAATAAAGATCTTCAAGAAAACCTCTCCGTTGCGGCTCACCTCATACACGGCTCCTCCGACGGCAGATTCTCCGTAACATACGCCGCAGGCGGACTTACAAAAGAAGAAGTCGAAGGCGCGGCATTCAAATACGCCGACTGCACGGAAATGATGAAAAAATACGATCCCGCGGTCCTTCGCGACGGATACAACGAAGTGGACGGCGAAAAGATATACTATATAAGCAATCCCGCGCTCGGACTCTGGGCGGACAAAAAGAAATTCGAATTATAATATCATTTAAATAATATTAAATAATAAGGAAGAAAGTTATGGGAGAAAAATATTTTTCCTGCAAAACAGACAAAGCCCCGTACTCTTATGAATGCGGCGAAAAGATAACTTTTGATATATTCCTTCGCGAAGATCACGCCCCCGCTTCTTGTCATTCCATAAAATGGGAGATCACAGCGGATTTCGGGTTCTCCGAAAGCGGCGTATGCGACGGAAAAGACGGACACATAACGCTGTCTGCGTCTCTCGACAAACCGGGATTCATATATGTAAAGGCATTTGCTCTCAATGAAAAAGGAGAGAACGAGGAGGGCGCGCACCCGTTCGACGGCGGCGCCGGAGTCGGAATAAAAGACATCGTCACCTCAACACCGAAGATCGACGGGTACGACAAATTCTGGGACGCGTGCAAAAAGGAGCTTTTCGCGGTCGACCCGGAAATAATAGAGCAGAAAAAGCTCCCCGATTCTCCGAATCACCCGAACCATGATATATACGATATGAAAATAGCCTGCGCCGGAGGAAAACCCGTTTCCGGAATACTCACAATTCCGAGAGGAAAGAGCGGACTTCCCTGCCGCGCGATATATCAGGGCTACGGAATAAAGAGCGCATGGTTTGATTTTTCCGACGAGGAAGTACAGTTCTGCATAAACGCGCACGGTATCGAAAACTGCCGCGAAGAGGAGTACTACAAAAACTTAGGCGAAACAAAGCTTCAAAGATACGGATTTGACAAGACGGAAAACAAAAACCCGCACACCTGTTATTTCAAATACATGATGATCCGCGCAGCCCAGGCTCTTCGTTTTCTGATGACGCTTCCCGAATGGGACGGAAAGAACCTCATCGCGCGCGGCGGAAGCCAGGGCGCCGTTCAGGCAATGCAGGCGACAAACCTCCTTTCCGAAAACGTAACGCTCCTCGATATTTTCGTGCCGTGGCTCTGCGACATACGCGCGGGAGATATCGGCAGGCTCTGCGGCTGGGGAGAATTCGGAACGATGGCAATGCTGTTTTTCGATTCCACCGTCCGTGCTCCGTATATAAAATGCAAAACGGCAATACGCGCGGGTTTAGGAGATTACACATCACCTCCCGCGGGCGTATGCGCATTCTACAATGCTTTGGGAACTGATGACAAAACTCTGACGCTGGTACAGAGCATGTGCCACACATGGGAATCCCCCGAATCCGAAAACTTCCCCTACTTTTCTTTCGGAGAAAAGTAGGCAAAAGAACTTCGCACAAAAGCACACCGCTTTATTTTAGCGAAAGCTTTTGAGATTCCAAAGGACCTACTTTTCTTATAAGAAAAGTAGGCAAAAGAATTTCCCACCAACTACACCACTTTATTTTAGTGAAAGCTTTTGAGATTCCAAAGGACTTTTCACGAAAAGTCCTTTGGTCGGGGTTTGGGGCGGGTAGCCCCGACCGATAACGCACACAAAAAAACGCGAATTTTTTCGCGTTTTTTCATCAGCATACATAACTTTATTTCGGCAAAATTTTTGAAGATTCATAAAAAACTTTCACAAAAATTTTTTATGCGGAGGATAAAAAATGAAAAAACTTCTCGCCATAGACGGAAACTCTATATTAAACCGTGCGTTTTACGGTGTGCGTCCGCTCACAACGGCATCGGGACTTCCCACAAACGCCGTTTACGGCATGGTCAATATAATAAGCCGCCACATAGACGAGCTGTCCCCCGATTATTTTGCCGTAGCATTCGATATGAAAGCGCCGACTTTCAGGCACGAAGCTTATAAAGAATACAAAGCGAACCGTCACGGTATGCCCAACGAGCTCGCGGTCCAGCGCCCGTACGCATACGATTTTATGCAGGCAATAGGCGCATACTGCATAGAAAAAGAGGGATTCGAGGCGGACGATATACTCGGAACTCTCGCATCGATGGGCGAAAAAGAAGATGTTCACGTCTATATACTCACGGGAGACCGCGATTCTCTTCAACTTATATCCGAAAAGACAAGCGTTATACTTGCGACGAATACAGAGCCTATACTCTTTGACACCGAAAAATTCCGCGAAAAATACGGTATTTCTCCCTCTCAATTCGTCGATGTAAAGGCGCTGATGGGGGATTCTTCGGACAATATTCCGGGCGTTCGCGGAATCGGAGAAAAGACCGCGCTGTCTCTCATATCAAAATACGAAGATCTCGACAGCGTTTTCAAAGAAGAAAATATTGCTTCTCTCTCCAAATCCGTAAAAGAGAAGCTTACAGCAGGAAAAGAATCGGCATATATGTCAAAATTTCTCGCCACTATAAAAAGAGACGTGGACATGGGAATAGAGATATCCGACATCGCATATACAGGTGTTGTAAAAGACAAGCTTTTGCCACTGTGCCAAGAGCTTGAATTCACAAAATTCATAAAAAAATTCTCTCTCGAAACCAAAGAAACAAATATTGAAGAAGAGGAAAAAGAGCGCTTCACTTTCTCGGAAGACGGAGCAGCATCAATAAAAAAAGGCACAGAATACGCCGCATATTTTGATTTTGATGAAAAACGCGTGTTTTTCTGCAATGAAAACACCGTTTTTTCCGATACGCTCGAAAACACAGTGCCGTATCTTTCAAACGGCGATTACAGTTTTGTCGTATGCGATTCCAAAACGATATATCACGCGCTCGATTCGCTCGGATATGATTTCCCGTCATGCAAAGATGATATCATGCTAATGGGATATATCGCCTCCGTAGCGGAGAACGATTTTTCTCTCGAAAAGCAGGTAGCGCGAAAATACGGCAAAGAAATATCGGGCGGCGAAGAACGGGCTTTCTATATATACAAACTTTTCAAAGAGCTTTCAAAGGAACTCGACGACACGGCACAGACAAAGCTTTACCGCGAAATAGAGTTTCCGCTGTCCCGCGTGCTTTTCGAAATGGAAAAGGAAGGCTTTTTCGTATGCACGGATAAACTTTCCGAATTTTCAAAAAAGCTTTCCGAAATGGCAGACGGGTACTGCGAAAAGATATTCGCTCTCGCAGATGAAAAATTCAACATAAACTCCCCAAAACAGCTCGGACACATATTATTCGAGGTTTTGGGACTTCCCGCTTTGAAAAAGACAAAAAGCGGATACTCCACCGATGTGGAGGTAATGGAAAAACTCCGTCCGTATCATCCCATAATAGGCGAAATACTCGAATACAGAAAAGTTACAAAATTAAAGAGCACGTATGCGGACGGTCTTATAAAAGCGGCGGACGAAAAAGGAAGAGTTCACACCTCTTTCAAACAGGCGCTTACCGCCACGGGCAGACTCTCCTCGACAGAGCCGAACCTGCAAAACATACCGATAAAAACAGAGCTCGGACGAGAGATGAGAAAATTTTTCGCCGCGGAAAAAGAAGATTTCGTTCTGATAGACGCGGATTACTCGCAGATAGAGCTTCGCCTGCTCGCCTCTATATCGGGCGATGAAAATATGATATCGGCGTTCAAAGAGGGCATGGACATTCACACGTCCACCGCAATGAAAGTTTTCGGCGTTCCGGAAGATGAGGTCACAATAGAGCTTCGCAAACGCGCAAAAGCGATAAATTTCGGCATAGTCTACGGAATGGGCGCGTTTTCCCTTTCGGGGGATCTCCACATTTCCCTTGCGGCGGCAAAAGAATATATCGAAGGATATATGAAAAATTATCCTATGGTAGAAAAATATCTTTCCGATATTGTAAAGGAAGCGAAAAAGGACGGATACGTCACAACTCTTCTGGGCAGAAGAAGATATATAAGAGAGCTTTCCTCCAATAAAAAAGCGGAGGTCGCTTTCGGCGAAAGAGTCGCCATGAACAGCCCCATTCAGGGAAGTGCTGCGGATATAATAAAGCTCGCCATGGTAAACGTCGCAAAAAAAATAAAAGAACACGGATATAACGCCCGCCTTATAATGCAGGTGCATGACGAGCTGATAATCGAATCCCATAAAAACTGCGCCGCCGAGGTCTCCGAGCTTCTGAAAACGGAAATGGAAAACGTTATAACGCTTCCCGTGAAGCTTACCGCAGAGGTCGGCACAGGAAAAACATGGTTCGACGCAAAATAGAATAAAAAAGAAAAAAACACCTACACTAACATAAAACAAATATTTTATATGTTATGAAGGTGTTTTTTATGTTTAAGAGCGATTTTGAAAAAAGAAGCGCATGTTTTCTTATTCTTTGTATAGTATTGCTCATGTTGCTCGCTTCATGCGAAAAGAAAGCTTCGCTTTCCGGAGGCGCACACGATGTTGCCGTTAAAATATACACGGCGGCGGGAAACGGAAAAGAATTATATGAAGAGAGCATCATGCCCGATGAAGCATACACGCTCGGTATATCTCCCGAATATTTCAGTGAGACGATAGAAGAGGCAAAACTTTTTCATCTTTCCGAAATATCCGGGGGAAAGAGCATGGCTGTAATCGTCGCAAGAGACGAGCTTTTAGCGGGCGAGCTTTTTGAGAAAATGTATAACGGATATGATTGGGTGCCGTGCGACCCCGCAGAAAATGCGGCATTTATGGTGTTCGGCAGATACATCGTCCTTGCCAAAGACATGGAAGATATGACACAAACTATATGCCGCGCATTTTCGGATGTGGCAGGCGGCAAGATCACAACACGCATATCCCGGAACCCAATGTAAAAGCTTAGCCGAAATAAATGGGTGTGTTCGGGGGAAGTTTTTGCGGATTTTCAAGGGGCTTTTTACAAAAAGCCCCTTGAAGCAAG
>UQXK01000004.1 GCA_900544985.1 uncultured Eubacteriales bacterium | reverse complement strand
AATCAGCGGACGTATTATATTTCCTCTCACCGCCGCAATGCCGCAAAGTCCGTTTAGTCCGCTGCCGCGCAGAAGATGCATAAAAAAGCTTTCGGCGCTGTCGTTTGCGTTGTGCGCCGTTGCAATCAGCGCATTTTCGTAATTCTCCGCCGTTTCGGCGAAAAATTTGTACCGTATTTCTCTGCCTGCCGTTTCAAAGGAAATGCCGTTTTTTTCGGCATAGCCGGAAACGTCCGCCTTAAGGCATTTGCACGTAACGCCCAAACTTTCCGCGGTTTTCACAACGTACTCCATGTCGCTGTCCGCCGCGTCCCGAAGGCTGTGGTTAACGTGAACCGCGGCAAGGTTAAAACCTCTGATTTTTTTGATTTCGTTAAGCACGCAGAGCATGCACAAAGAGTCGTAACCGCCGGAAACCGCGGCGATTACCGTGCTGCCTTTAGGTATCATATTATATTTATCAATTGTTTTTAAGATTTTTACAATAAATTTATCCATAACATCACATCCATATATATTATACAATAAATAAGCGACTTTTTCAAGTATAGTTAAATATATTTGGTTTAATTTATGAATTTTTGTTAAAAATGTATAATTCTCTCTCTACTTTCCGTAAATATCGTCAAAAATAATCCTCGAAAGAATGGTTTTCAGTCAGTTTTTAAGCATTTTTTGTTCTGTATTTCTCTTTATTTTCTATAATTTCACCAAAAAAATCATTTCAATTACGAAACACAAGAAAAAAATATACACCGAAAAACGTATATAATAAAAAATATATGAAAACAGCTCTGTTTTATGTTATAATAGTATAAATATGTAATATAGGTTTTCTAAAACCAATCATCAGAAAAGCAACATTCTGTTTCGAAGGAGGTTTATATGGATAAAAAAATAAATAACTTCGGAAATATAAAAATATACGAAAATTTCGAACTTTCAAAATTCTCTTCCTTTCGCATAGGAGGAAATGCGAGATTTGCCGCCTTTCCGAAAAATTCAGATGAGCTTATCTCACTTATCGGAACAGCGACAAAAAGCGGAATACGCCACATAGTGATCGGAAACGCATCAAATGTTTTATTCGACAGCGGTTACATAGACGCATTGATCATATTTACGCGCGATATGAAATCATGTAAAATCGAAGAAACAAAAATAATAGCAGAATGCGGATGCAGTTTGTCGGCGCTCTCTGTCGCCGCACGCAACGCTTCCCTGTCGGAGCTTGAATTCGCCTACGGCATTCCCGGAACGCTCGGCGGCGCGGTATACATGAACGCAGGAGCATACGGCGGAGAAATTTCGGATATACTGCTTGAAAGTACAGTCTACAACGTAAAAGACGGAAAAATATCGACACTTTCCCAAAAGGACCATATGTTTTCTTACAGGAAAAGCATTTTTTCTAATAAAGAATTTATACTCATCTCTTCAACACTTTCTATGAAAAAAGGCGAAAAAGAAATTATAAGCAGAACAATGTCTGAAAACATGAGAAAACGGACGGAAAAACAGCCGCTTGAATTTCCGAGCGCCGGAAGCGCATTCAAACGCCCGCAAGGAATGTTTGCGGCGGAACTTATAGAAAAATCCGGGCTCAAAGGTTTTTCGGTAAACGGCGCCCGGATATCCGACAAACACGCGGGATTTATAATAAACAGAGGCGGCGCCACCTCCGACGACGTGCTTCTTCTGATCGACAAAACAATAAATACGGTAAAAGAAAAGTTCGGTGTTGTACTCGAACCCGAAATAATTTATATAAAGTAAAAAGGAAAAAACGCCATGTCTTTTTCAGGAAATATAAAAGCGTTCATCTCCTCTGTTCCCCCGGAAAACGACTGCTGCAAAATGGCAGAGCTTCGTGCAATGCTCTCTTACAGCGCATATTTTGACGGGGATATGATGAGATTTATAACAGAAAGCGCTGAAACGGCGGATATGCTGACATCTCTTTTGCTTGTCATAGCCGATATCACAGCGACACCGGAAGAAAAAACAAGCGCAGACATAACAACATATAAAACGGAAATCACAAACAAGAACGACATAAAAAAGCTTGTGGATATTTGCGGCGGAACAGATAACATCCACAGAATAAATGAAAAAGAATTCACCTGCCCCGAATGTGCAAATGCTTATATACGCGGCGCTTTTCTCGCCGCGGGATTTGCAAATTCCCCCGACCATTCGTATCATATAGAAATTTCGACTCCGTTTGCGGATCTTGCCGTAGACACCGCCGTAATATTATCAAAAAAAATCGGCATGCCGAAAATCTCCGCAAGAAAATCAAATCAGATACTCTATTACAGAGAAAGTTCTCTTGTGGAAGATTTTCTTACTTTTATCGGCGCTTCGAAATTTGCCATGGAAATAATGAACGAGCAGATAAAACGCGAAATGCGCAACAAAGCCAACAGGCAATCCAATTTCGAAGTGGCAAATATAGAAAAGACCATTGAAGCCGCAAACGCTCAGATAGAAGCGATAAACGAGCTTCGGGAAAGTGGAAAATTTGACGAAATGCCCGAAAAAATGAAAGAAGCGGCGCTTCTCCGCGTAGAAAATTACGATATGACGCAAAAGGAGCTCGGAGAAAAATTTTCACCTCCGATATCAAAATCTCAGGTGAGCAAGCTTCTTTCAAAGGTAATGAATTTTCACAAAACATGGAAAGATGAAAAATAAGGAAAGCGAGAGATAAAATGGCGTTTGTACATCTACATCTTCACTCCGAATACAGCCTTCTCGACGGAGCGTGCAGAATAACGGATATTCCGAAAGCCGCGGCGGCAAACGGTCAAAACGCCGTCGCCATAACGGATCACGGCGCAATGTACGGCGTTGTCGATTTTTACAACGCCTGCAAAAAAGAAGGTGTGAAGCCTATTATAGGCTGCGAAGTATACGTCGCTCCCGCGTCCAGATTCGACAAAACAAAAAGCGACGATTATACAAGATACCACCTTGTACTGCTCTGCAAAAATCAAACAGGTTATAAAAATCTTATCTATATGGTCTCAAAATCCTTCACGGAAGGATTTTATATGAAGCCGCGCATAGATATGGAGCTTCTGCGCTCTCACAGCGAAGGGCTTGTATGCCTCTCCGCCTGCCTTGCGGGATACATTCCTCAAATGATACTTGCGGGAGACTTCGAAAAAGCAAGAGACTACGCTGTCGAAATGGACACACTCTTCGGCAGAGGAAATTTCTATCTCGAAATACAGGATCACGGTTTGAGAGGACAAAAAGAGGTCATCGACGCTCTTTCCTCTTTGCACGAAGAAACAGGGATCCCGCTTGTAGCCACCAACGACGTCCATTATATAAAACGCGCGGATTCCGATACGCAGGCAGTTCTCATGTGCATACAAACGAACTCGAAAATATCCGACGGACGACCTTTCGGATTTGAAACAGACGAATTCTATTTCAAAAGTTCGTCCGAAATGGAACTTCTCTTCTCAAAATATCCCGACGCCATAGAAAACACGCAGAAGATAGCCGATATGTGTAATTTCGATTTCGAATTCGATAAACTCTATCTGCCGCGGTTTACTCCCGAAACTGGAGAAGCACCGGAAGAATATTTAAAAAGATTATCTTACGAGGGATTTGAAAGAAAAGTCGGTTCGGGTGAAATTTCATTTTCCGAAAAGCACCCCGAAAGCGAATACAAAGAAAGAATAGAATACGAGCTTTCCGTCATATCGAAAATGGGATATGCGGAATATTACCTCATAGTAAACGACTTTGTAAACGCCGCAAAAAGAATGAGAGTTCCGACAGGTCCCGGACGAGGTTCGGGTGCCGGAAGTCTTGTCGCATACTTATGCGGAATAACAGAGGTGGATTCCATAAAATACGACCTCATGTTCGAGCGCTTTTTAAATCCGGAAAGAGTAAGCATGCCCGATTTCGATACGGATTTCTGCGCAAACCGCCGCTCTGAGGTCATAGACTATGTATCTCAAAAATACGGCAAAGATCACGTCTGCGGTATTGCCACATTCGGAACTCTTTCGGCAAGAGCGGTAATACGCGACGTCGGTCGCGCGCTCGGAATGAGCTATGCCGACGTAGACGCAGTGGCAAAAGCAATATCATACGACCAAACGCTCGAAGAAGCACTAAAAGGCAGAGTCGGCAAAATGTATGAGCAAAACTCCGATGTAAAAAAGCTCGTAGACATTTCCATGTCCCTCGAAGGAATGCCGCGTCACGTATCGTCTCACGCGGCAGGGATAGTAATAACGGACAAGCCCGTTTACGAATATGTTCCCGTTTCCGTGTCGAACGAAATGATAATAACGGAATTTACAATGGACACCGTCGCAAAGCTCGGGCTTTTGAAATTCGACTTTCTGGGGCTGAGGTATCTTACGATAATATCAGATACGGAAAAGCAGATAAAAGAAAAGAATGCAGATTTCAGCATAGAAAATATCCCTCTTGACGATAAAGAATCGTACGATATCATATCGCAAGGAAAGACCGAGGGACTTTTCCAGCTTGAAAGCACGGGAATGAAAAAGCTTCTAACGGAAATGAAGCCGCAGAACATCGAGGATATCGTCATTGCAATAGCACTTTACCGCCCCGGTCCCATGGATTCCATTCCGCTGTTTTTGAAAAACAGGCAAAATCCCGAAACGGTAACATATAAAAACGACGTATTGAAAAATATCCTCTCATCCACCTCCGGCTGCATTATATATCAGGAACAGGTCATGAGCATATGCCGCGAACTTGCGGGATTTTCGTTCGGACGCGCAGATATCGTCCGCCGCGCCATGTCGAAAAAGAAAAGCGGAGAGATGGAAAAGGAGCACGATGCCTTTATTTTCGGTGAAAAAGACGAAAACGGCAACGAAATATGCTCCGGTGCTGTCGCGCGCGGGCTTTCGAAAGAGGACGCGGAAGACATTTTCGAAACGATGGCGGCGTTTGCAAAATACGCCTTCAACAAAAGCCATGCGACGGCTTACGCATATATATCTTACAGAACAGCGTATCTGAAAGTTCACTATCCGTGCGAATACTTCTCCGCCCTTATCTCTTCGGTATCCGAAAATCTTTCCAAGAGCGCCGAATATATCGAAGAAGCGAAAAAGATGAATATAAAAGTCATGGGGCCCGATATAAACGAGAGCCGCAAGACTTACCACGTTGTGGAGACAAAGGATAAATCAAAAGCTATCCGTTTCGGGCTTCTCGGCATAAAAAACGTCGGCGACGCCTTTCTGTCCCAGATAATATCCGAAAGAAACGAAAACGGAGAATTCAAAACATTTATAGATTTTATAAAAAGAATGAGCGCCTATGATATAAACAAAAGACAGATAGAAGCACTCATCGGAAGCGGAGCGCTCGACTCTCTCGGAACAAAACGCAGTGTGCTCTATTCCGAATACGAAAAGATCATCGATCTGTATTTGAAGCGCGCTCATTCCATGAATTCAAATCAGCTCGACCTTTTCACGATAGGAAATATATCGCAAACGGATTTCGGCGTCGACAACGACAAATACGAATATCCCGACATACCGGAATTTTCCGCCAAGGAAAAACTGCGCCAGGAAAAAGAATATAACGGAATGTATTTTTCCGGTCATCCGCTCGACGATTACAAGGAATACACCGAAAAAGGAAACTTCTCTTCAATAGGAGATATCCTGTCATCATTTTCGGAGGAAGGAATCGATACGGGGTCTTTCTCGGATAAGCAAAAAGTAGATGTCTGCGGAATAATAACCTCCAAAACCGTAAAACCGACCAAAAATTCCGATTCCATGGCATTCGCTGTATTGGAGGACCGCACGGGCGAAATAGAACTCGTTATTTTCCCCAAGGTCTACGCTTCAAATGCGCATCTTGTAATGAAAGACACTCCCGTATGCGTCCGCGGCACTATCTCCGCGGAAGAAGGAAAAGCGCCGAAAATTCTCGTTTTCGAAATAAAATTCATAACGGACGCTTTAAATTCCCCGGCGGAAAATCTCCCCGCCGAAAAGCAGAAATACAAAAATCAAAATGTACAGAAAGAAGCGGCAAAACAACCGGAAACAATCTACCTCAAAATAAACGAAATGAGCGGTGAAACGTTCGATAAAATAATAAACATCATATCTATTTTCGAGGGAACGACAAGGGTTATATTTTACGACGCCACGCGAAAAAAATATGAAAAATACAGCCGCGCGGTGGACATAAGACCGAATATGCTCGCTTATCTTAAAGAGCTTCTCGGAGACGACTGCGTAGTTTTGAAGTGAAAAAATTTTTCCGATTGATCCCGAAAACACAATCGGAATCGGAAATTTCTTCGCTTTTTGTCTTAAAAAGGAGAATACAAATGGAAATCACAGAATATTTTTCCTCCCCGAAAAAAAGCGTATATCTTGATAAGATAGCAAAGTGCGAATGGAATGCGGCAAAATTTTTAGAATCGCTTTTGAAAGAAAACCGTTTTCATGAAGTGCTCGGCGGTTGGGGAAAATTATATCTGCTCGTTAACGGAGATGAGCTTATCTCTTTTGTCACGCTTTCCGCCGAGGACTGTATTTCAGCTCCAAAGCTTACACCGTGGCTTGGCTTTTTTCATACGGCGCCGAAATACCGCGGGAACCGTTACGGGAAAATACTGATAGATCATGTATGTAAGACCGCAAAAGACATGGGTTATAAAGTAATATATCTTGCGACCGACCACACAGGTCTATATGAAAAATACGGTTTTCACTATTTTGAAAACCGTATCGATAAATTCGGCGAAGACAGCCGCATTTATAAAAAAGAATTATAGAAAAACAAAAAACGCTGTACTTCTCTGTTTTGAAGACAGCGTTTTTTATCTGCGGCAAAATTTTTATTTCTCGCCGTAATTTATCCTTCAAAGTCATTCATAAAAGAGAGCATTTCTTCTTCACTGTAAAAATCTATTCCGTCGGAAAGAAGTTTCCTGTCATCCGATGTCAAAAACTCTTCATAAGTTTTTACCTTTCTGAAAAGCTTGCCCGTTTCGTCGTAAATATATATGTCCCCCTGAGAAAGCACGGCAGAAAATTTTATTTCCGGGTCATCTCCTTCATTCCATGCAAAAACCCCCGCATCTTTCGTACCCGAGAAAATCGCGTTCTTTACATTTTTTCTTATTCCCATGCACAAGCTCATCGTCAAAATAGTCACAATAAGAATCATCAATATAAAAAATCCCGCAATTCCGGAAAAAAGTTTCGAACGTTCCATAAAATCTCCTCTTTTTACACAATTTTTCAAGGAATATTATTCACTTTTTCAAAGAATAATATTCAAAAAGAGGTGATTTTTATAAAACGTTCAAAAAAGATCATGCGCGTACTTTCAAGAGTGTTTCTATCGGGGATTTCGGTATTGTTTTTGTGCGCCATTATATTATCGGTATCTCTGTTTGTATATATGAAAAACATTGACCCGAAAATAGATGAATCCATTTTTTCCGACAGTCTCGGATTAACGACGAAAATATATTCGACAAGCGAAGAAAACGGAGAGAACACCGAATGTGCAAGACTTCACGGTTCGGAAAACCGCATATATGTAGAGTTAAACAAGATAAGCGACAATCTGAAAAAAGCGTTTATAGCAATAGAAGATCATAGATTTTACAAACATAAGGGCGTAGACTTAAAAAGGACTGCGGGAGCCGTGCTGAATTTCTTCGGCGGCAAAAACTACGGTGGCTCTACGATAACCCAACAGCTTATAAAAAACGTCACAGGCGAAAACAAAGTCACGGTAAAGAGAAAACTTACCGAAATCATGCGTGCGATAGAGCTCGAAAAAAATATGGAAAAAGATAAAATATTGGAGCTCTATCTGAATAACGTATATCTTTCCTCGGGCTGTTTCGGTGTGGAAACCGCGGCAGAAAGATATTTCGGAAAGAGCGCCGCAGAGCTGACGATAGCAGAATCCGCCTCGATAGCGGCAATAGTACAAAATCCGTCGGCATACGACCCGTCAAAAAAGCCCGAAAACAACAAAAAACGCCGCGACACCGTGCTTTTTCGCATGAACGAGCTGGGATTTATAGACAATGAAGAATACGAAAACGCCATATCGGAAGAAGTCACAACAAGGGAATATGAAAAAAGCGAAGACGAAAATATAAATTCGTGGTTTATAGATACGCTTATAGAAGATGTGATAAACGATCTTGTGGAAAAATGCGGATATTCGCGCTCCGCAGCCTCCGCAAAGGTCTATTCGGGCGGACTTTCTATATATTCCACAATAAACGAAGATATGCAGAAAATGCTCGATGAATACTATGCGGATTCGTCCAACTTTCCCGGTAACGCAGACGGCACGCCGGATTCCGCCGCCGTTATAATAGACGGAAAAACGGGCGCTATATGCGCAATATCGGGCGGCAGAGGACAAAAAACATCAAACCGCGCATTCAATTTAGCAACCAACGCAAAGCGCTCCCCCGGTTCATCGCTGAAACCGATTTCCGTATACGCCCCCGCAATAGAAAAAAATATTATAACATGGGCAACGGTATTCGACGATGTTCCCGTCTCCTTTACAAAGACAGATAGCGGATATGTCGCATGGCCGAAAAACAATCCGCGAGTATATAACGGTCTTACAACGGTAAACAAAGCCATAACAAATTCCGTAAATACCGTTGCGGTAAGAGTATTAAAAAAGCTGAGTTTACCCGTATCGTTTGACTTTTGTCAAAAAGCGGGCATATCCACACTTTATAAAAGCGTCAAAACAGGAAACGGGAAAACTCTTACGGATATGTCGGAAGCGCCGCTCGCACTTGGTGCGACGAGCATAGGCGTTTCCGTCAGAGAAATGACAGGGGCATACACAATGTTCACAAGAAACGGAGAATTTGAAAAGCCCTACACGTATACCAAAGTATACGACAGCGATGGAAAACTTTTGCTTTCCAACGGAGAAAATGCCAAAAGACTCATATCCGAAGACACCGCCGATATAATGCGTAAACTATTGAAAAACGTAGTTTCAAACGGCACGGCGAAAGGGCTTTCCCTTGCCGCGAAAGTCGAAGTGGCAGGAAAAACAGGCACTTCAAATTCAGGGGCTGACCGTTGGTTTATAGGTCTTACGCCCGATTTCGTATGCGGAGTTTGGTGCGGTTACCGCGACGGACGCGATATAGGATATTTCAAAACAAATCCCGCCTGCAATATATTCGACGGGATAATGGGAAATGTATATGATACAATTCCGGACTACGAAAAAAAATTCAAAGAGAGCGACAATGTGATAGCCCTTCCGTATTGTGTCGATTCGGGAGAGCTTCCCTCGAAAGCGTGCTTAGGCGATCCGCGCGGACACAGAATAGAAACGGGATATTTCAAAAAAGGCACCGAACCGAAAGACACCTGCGATACTCATATAAGCGTATTATACGACAAAGTCACCCACGCCGTCGCCTGCGACAAATGCCCGAAGGAAAATCTGACAAGGATATCGCTCATAAAAGTATACGACCGCTCATTCCCCATCGACGTCAAAATCACGGATTCCCAATACACCTACCGATATTTACCCATAGGTATAGCGCCGTCACTTATTCCGGGAACTCCGTTTTTCTCAGGGCTCGCGGCAAACGGAGAATATTTCGGCTCATCGGGGAAAAATTCTCCGCTTAACAGATTCTGCCGCGAGCACTACCTTGAAGAAAACAAAATCAAAGAGAAAGAAAACAGCGGGAAACCTCCGTCAACAGAAGAAAGCTCCGCATCTCCGCCCGCAGTAAAAGAGAGCGCCTCTCCGACGCTTCCACCCAAAAACAGCACCGAAAACAAAACGACAACTCAGAATAAAGTAACACCTTTCCCCGACGAATAAAAAAGCCATAAGCGTGCATTTTAAAAAGATACGGTCGCTTCTTGAAAGAAGCTCCGCAAGAACTTTACCCTAATATAAAATCAAGAATTTGAAATAAAAACTGCCGTATTCTGAAATGAATACGGCAGTTTAACTTTAAATATATATTTTTGAGATCAGATATATCGGCAACATCCAGAATGCCTGATAAAGAGCGGGATAAAGCGACCATACATTTGTGTATGCTCCGGAGAACAAGAGGAATCCCATAACGATCGCACCGATAAATGCGGACACCGCTTTTATAACAAAATTCGTTCTTGAAATACTGTTTATTCTGTCGCACAGAAGCACAGTCTTTACAAGGTTCTTTACAGAGCCTATTGAAACGACGCCCGTTTCCACCGCTTCCACATGATTTTCGGGTGCGTCCGCTTTTTCTCCTTTTATCATTCTTATAGGATATTTTTCGGGAGAGAATTTGCCGCGGCAAAGTACATCTGCGTCAAGACAGGGATCATTTGTTCTTACAGAAATGCATATACCGGATGCGGAAAGACGTTTTACAAGATAAACGAAATCCGCCGATATTCTGTATTCAACATAGAATTTCGCGATTATTTCCTCATCGCAGGCAAGGTAAAGAATTCTCCTATTCGATGTTCTTCCCTCAAAGTTTTCGTCTCCCTGTTCATATATCGTTTTGAAGCACTGTGCTTCCATATACGCAGGAGTTCCTACGACTATATGACGTCCGTCGACCGTTGCATCTATACCGTTATCCGAAAGAACACGGATTTCCGAATTATCGGAAACCTTGCCTTCGAGAGTAGCCTGTTTAAACAGCTCCGCAAGAGGACCGCCGACAAGCGAAAATGCGCTTGAAACATAATAAAGGATATTTTCTATTTTGTTATTTGCTATTACTTTTACGCCCTTGATCTTTACTCCGTCATTTCCGAAAACATCATTGTCCGAAAAAGCCAGCACAGACATATTTTCAAGCATTTCGGGAGCGACATTGCCGATTATCGCCGAAGCACCCGAATAAGCTCTGACAGAGCTTAAATACATGGGAAGTTCTGTTGCGAGGAATACCGACATCGGCGCGCACATAAGGAATGCCAGATATGCGTTTGCCACGCTTTCATATGCGCCTGTTTTCGAAACAGCAGCGGAAATTATCGCAAATATTACGGAAACGCCGAATATTACGGGAATAAGAATGCGAAGTTTTTTATTCGCCTTCGGTTTTTCGTTTCTTCTTGCGAAATATCCGTCTACAAAATCGGTTTCCGTAATTTTGTAAAGTTCCGAACCCTCGGAAAGATATTCGGCAAATTCCGCCGCTTCGGGAGAAGCTTTGCTGTTTTTGATAACGGTAACGGCGTGTTTTGTCTTTTGAGAAGACAGTATCTTGAATGTAAATATCTCTTTGCGTACACATATATACGCGCCCAAAAGATTGAAGAGCACGCATACAGCGAAGGGGAAATTGAACATCTTTATGTTTTCGGAATCCGCAAACAACGCGACTATCGACGTTATAACGGACATTACAAACATGACAAGCGTAAGAGAGTTAGAGTCGAATTCAAATTTTGCAAGTCGTTTTGCGGCATCTATCATGTGATCGCATACGAGAAGCGCGCATGCAAAGAGGAATATCCATTCGATAGCGGCAAAGCCTGCGGAGGACTGCATAAATGAAGGCAACTCCACTCCGAATATGCCGATATTCTCTATAAAGAGAAGCACTATCGCAAAAAGTGCGCAAAGTATCATCTTTATGCGAAGAGAGGCGTATTTCCTTTTATAAGAATCAAAAATGGATTTATTCTGTTCAAATGACGAATAATCTTTCGAAACTTTTGTTTCCGCCGCTTTTTCTTCCGTATCGGATTTGTTATTTATTATCTCCGTGGCGGAAGCTTTTCCGTAAACAGTCTCGTCTATTGTGTTATATGTGGTATTATCGAAAATATCTTCGGAAGTGTCTTCTTCATCAGAACCGCTCTTCTGATCGATACCGAACGCTTTCATCATAGCCGTATCGGTCATCATAGTGTCGGATTCGGGTTCGTTCTCCTCTTTTGGTGCCGGTTCAAATGCAGAAAGCAAACTTGTATCATCTATATGATTTTCCAAAATTTCTTCCGTAGGTGTCGAATATTCGTCAAATACAGGCTCTTCCGGTATATCGGAAATATCCGTTACATTATTCTCATTCGAATTTTCGGGCACTTGTTCTGCGACATTCGGCACTACCGTAGTATCGGTCTCTTCCGTATAATAATTCTCTTCGTAAAAGTCTTCATCTTTGTTCTTTTTGCCGCGATGAGCAAGCATTTTCAAACGTGCAAAAATAGATTTTTTCGGTTCTTTTTTCTGTTTCTCCGCAACAGGTTCCTCTTTAAACGCTTCCGTTTCTTCGGTAATCTGTATTTCGTTTTCCTCTGTATTTCCGAAGGCTTCCGCAAGCTCTGTTTCGGAAGTAAGCGCAGCACCCGATTTCTGTTGAAGATTGATAATATGTTTATGGATTTCCTTGTAATCGGAATCATCTATGTTGACATTTATATCGGAAGATGTAAGATAATTGTCAAACAAATCTTTGAATTCTTCGTCGGAAAGCGTTCTCATATCTATTTGAGCATCAGAGCCGAAAGATACGGAATTACCGATATCCTCGGCGCTTTTTTTAAGATCACCGACATCCATTTCGGGATTTGTCTTTTTAAGTTCTTCCATTACAATGTCCTTCTTTCTCTGCTCGCTGAGTTTTTGAAGAAGTTCATCTGACGGTGTTTCTGCGTTTCCGGCGGAATTTTTTGTTTCATCAATATTCGCCATTTTCGTTGTACCTCCCGGATTGATTTTATTTGAGAATTATTTATTTCTTTGTTTATAAGCCGCGTCAAAAAGCAATACAGACGCCGCCGTTGATACGTTTAAAGAGTTTACTTTTCCGTACATCGGTATAGAGACGGTAAAATCGCACTTTTCTCTTACAAGTCTCGAAACTCCGCCGCCCTCACTTCCGAGTATTATGGCACAAGGAAGATCAAAATCCGTTTTGTGGTAATCTTCCCCGTCCGCCTCCGCGGCAAACGTCCATATGCCGAGTTCTTTTAATCTGTCAACGGCGGAAGCTATATTTGTAACTTTCGCTATCGGAAGATGCTCTGCCGCGCCGGCGCTCGCCTTAAATACGGTAGGTCCGAGTGCGGGAGCATGTCTTTTACCTATTACAAGACCGTGCGCACCCGCTCCCTCGGCGCATCTTATTATAGCGCCGATGTTGTGCGGATCCTCTATGCCGTCGCAAACCACGATAAGGGGCTTTTCCCCTTTTTCATTTGCCAGAGCGACTATCTGTTCCAGAGAAACATACTCTTTCACGGCGGCAATCGCCGCAACTCCCTGGTGAGCGTTCTCGCCCGCAAGCTTATCGAGCTTGTATTTATCCGTTTCCGCTACGTTTATCCCGCGCGCTCTCGCTTCCGCATATATCTTCGTTACAGAGCCCTCGCGCTCGCCTTTTAAAATGTATATCTTCTCTATTTCTCTCCCGCTTTTAAGCAGTTCGAGCACGGGATTTCTCCCGACAATGATACTTCCGTCGCCGGAATCATCGTCAAAATTCTTTTTCTTTTTGTAATCCATAAAATCCTCTGAAATTATCTTTGTCCGGAATACCAGCGCAGAAACGTATCAAGCCCGATATAGCCTGTAAAGTCTTCATTTTCACCTGAATATCCGAATGGTATCTTTACCTCTTTGCCGTCCGAAACAACATTGACGGTAAGAGATGACACAGTCTTTACGTATTGCACCGATATTCTGCCGCTTTGCAGCATCTCGTTTATATAATACGTGGCGCTCTTATCGCCTATTGCTATAAGACCGTTTACATCCTTTACAAGGGCAGAAAAATCCACATAAGTCAAATCTATAATAATCGTGCCGTCATTATCTTTATCGGAAGAGTAAGAAAAGGAAATAAGCTCCAATAAAGAGACAGCCGTATCTCTTTGTTCCTCCGACAAAACGGACGCATAAGAAGAAAGCGCCTCTGTGTAATCCCAAGAGTCCTCCGTCAAATATTCCTTTGTGCTTATAAAATCAAGCTTTTTTAAAGAGCCGAAAAATTTTTCAAAAACATTTCTGTTTCCTCCGCACGACGAAAACATCGCAACGGAAAAAGAAATAATAAGAAGAAAAGCTAAAATTTTTCTTTTCACCGATTCCTCCGAAATATTGCTTTTCAAAAAGATAAAGACATTATTTTTTATATTGTAACACAAACAAAGGAATTTGTACATATTTTTTTATAACTAATCTTATTTTTTGTGATATAAAATGTAAATCAAGTCTTTATTTTTTATTTTAAAAAGCAAAAAGACCGCAAAACATCGAAATTTGCGGTCTTTATTACGCCATGAAATGAATCTTTATTCCGCGGAAAACGAAAGAGAGAGTTTTTTCGTTGCGGGAGCCGTCGTTTTTATTATATTGGTATTATCTTCAAAGGTAATATCACATTCCGAACCGTTTACGGAAATAAGTTTCTTTTCGGTACACGGAAGTCTGAAAGTGTATGTTCTCATTTCTTCCATACCCTTATATCCATCCCCGCTCGGCAAAAGCTCTATATTCACGGCATTTCCGTCGTTTTTATATATGATTTCGGTTTTCAAAAATGCTCCGCGTTTATAGTCGTCGCTCACTCCGTCGTCTTCATAAAGCGTAAATCTTCCCTCTTTTCCGGGATATATGAGGACGGAGAGTTTTGACGAGTCCACATTTGTCATTCTGCTGTTGTATTCCTGCATGGGTATCGGGACGCCTCCCTTTACAAGAAGCGGGAATGTTGTGATATCGCACTTTATCTCCCCTTCAAAGCCGTCTTCATATTTTTCATTTGTAAAGAAATTATAATATTCCGCTCCGCAGACAAAAACCTTCTGCGAAGAATATCCACTCTCATCGGCAGGAGAAGTAATAGGAGCACATAAAAACGCGTCGCCGAACATATATTCCTGCATATTGTTATACGCTTTTTCCTCTTCGGGAAAATCTATATAAAGCGCGCGTATCAAAGGAACGCTCTCTTCGTATGCCTTGTATGCGGAAGAGTAAATATACGGTATCAGCTCGGAACGAAGATGATACATCTTTCTCATTGCGTTCTCCGCCGCCTCTCCCCATGCCCACGGACGGCGGTCGAGCGCCTTATCCCTCTGAGAATGAACACGCAGACACGCAGAGAACGCCGCAAACTGCGTCCAGCGTATATACATTTCCGCATTTCTCTCTCCTACAAATCCGCCCGTATCATGTCCCCAATAAAGGCAGAACGCGTTCGAGGAAGTCTGATTGAATTTCACCTCAAAAGCAAGGACGTCCCAGGTACACCTCGTATCGCCGGAAAACCATACGGGATGCTTGTGATCGCCGAATCCGCCCCAGCGGCTGAAAGACAGACCGCGTTTTCCGCCGTTTTCGGAATGCTTATAGTAGCAATAATTGAGCCACGGCAGATGGCGCATTTTATAAAGTCCCTTTACGTAGGGCTTTATCTCGTCCTGCTGCCAATCAAGCCACCAGAAATCGACGCCCTGTTTCTCTATATGCGAATGCACGCTGTCGAAAAGAGCGGTCATATAACGTTTATCTCCCGCATCGAATTCGAGATTTATCCCGGTTTCAGGAGAAACGCCTACCGCACGCATAAAATCGGGGTATAACTCTTCGTGAACTCTTACTCCGTCCGCGGGATGATCATTCAGAGTGACATATATTCCTCTATCGTGGAATTCTTTCAGAAGCTTTTCAGGTTCCGGAATGAGGTTTCTGTTCCATGAATATCCCGTCCATCCGAGATTTCCCGCGTGCGAATAACCGTATGTTTCCCTGTGCATATTGTCTTCGGGCGTATTTTTGAGTACCCAGTCATGGTAATGCCAATCCATGTCTATTACCATAATATCAAGAGGAAAATCGTGTTCGTCGTACTCTTTTACGATATCCAGCAGCTCCTTGTCGGTATATTTCCACCAGCGGGAATACCACGAACCGAAAATATATTTGCGCGGAAGCGCCGCTTTTCCCGATACATAAGTGAGCGACTTAAACGCGGAAATAAAATCTTTTCCGTATCCGAAAAAATATATATCGGTATTGAGCCCGTTCGGATTTCTCTTTATCCAGCCGTCGGTTATTACAGACGCATTCGTATCGTCTATCAGGAACCAACCGTCTCTCGAAAGGAGTCCTTCATCTGTTTCCACTTCCTTTTCGACGTCGTCAAGCGTCGGGAGAGTTCCGCCGAGGTTTTCTTTGTTTTTATCGCCGAAACGCCATTTTGCGCCGTGTATGTCGGCGAACAGATTTTCCGGGGAAAAACCGCGTTTGTCATCGATATAAGTAAGACATATATCCGATGTTTTTATCTTTAAAACGTTTTCTTCCGCCTCTGCTTTGTACCAGTCGCCATTCTCTTTTCTGTTCACGGCGAAAAGCGTTTCTTCATCGGTGAATTTCCCGCTTTCGGAATATTCCGCCCTTATAAGATTTTTTGTAATTACCGTAAATCTCGCGTTGCCGAAAATCATATTCTGCCCTCGTCATTTTGTTTTTGTACATTCTAATATAACAGATACGCTTTGTCAATACAATAAGAAGATTTTCATCTGAAAATATAATGTGGTTTTCGTTGACTTTTAATATTCTGCATGGTAACATTACATAGTAAAAATATTTTTTAAATAAAAATGAGGTGTCCTTTATGCCGTCAGTATTTTATCCCAATCAGGAATCTCCCTATATAGAAAATCCGAGAGTCGCAAAAAACACATTTATCGGCAGAAACGCGGAAAAATCTCCCGTACCTACATATGAGGAAGCAAAATCCAAGCTTCCGTCCCCGATATGGGAAAATCATGACGACGCGATAAAATGCTACAACAAAGCATGGGAGATAGCTTTCAAAAACCTGCGTACCGCAAATCCTTACAGCGGTTTTGTTTCGAATTTTATAGACACGGCTTTCGACGGCGCCCTTTATATGTGGGATTCCTCTTTTATAGTAATGTTCGGACGTTACGGTTGCCGTGCGTTTGATTTCCAGAAAACGCTCGATAACTTTTACGCAAGACAGCACCGCGACGGATTTATATGCAGAACGCTTTACGAAAAAGTATACGGCGAACCGTACTCGCGTTTTTCCGTAGCCTCCACAGGTCCCGAAATACTCGAATGGAGCGAATGGGAATACTATAAAACAACGGGAGATAAAAAACGCCTTTCGGAAGTTTTCGATCCTCTTCTTGCATATCACGAATGGATGAAAGAAAATCGTACATGGCGCGACGGCACATATTTTTCCTGCGGCTGGGGCTGCGGTATGGACAACCAGCGCAGACTTATGCCGGAAGATTGCAAGGACATAAACAAGATATATTTCTCACACGGACATATGGTTTGGGCAGACGCCTGCTTCCAGGAAATACTCGCCCTGCGTATACTTAAAAACATGGCAGAAGAGCTCGGCAGAACAGAAGAGATACCCGATATAGAAAGCGAGCTCGGCAAGCTCCTGAAAACAGTAAATGAAAAGCTCTGGGACGAAAACGACTCATATTACTATGACCTCTGGAAAACGGGAGAGCTCAGCCACGTAAAGACAATAGGAGCGTTCTGGGCGCTTCTTGCGGACGCAGTGCCGGAAGACAGACTCGGCCGTTTTATCGCCCACCTTGACAATGAGAATGAGTTCAAAAGAGCGCACAGAGTTCCCACTCTTTCCGCCGATGATAAGCTTTACGATCCGCGCGGCTGGTATTGGCGCGGCTCTGTTTGGGCGCCGACAAACTATATGGTGCTCAAAGGGCTTGATTCCCGCGGATATTACGGCATGGCGCACGAGATCGCGGTAAACCACTTAGGAAACGTAGTAAAAGCTTTCAATGCAACAGGCACGCTTTGGGAAAATTATATGCCCGAAAAAGAGGGCGAACAAGGAAATATAGCAAAAGACAATTTTGTCGGCTGGACCGGTCTTGTTCCGATATGCGTTATGTTCGAATACGTATTCGGAATAAAGAGTATCGCCAAAGAAAACAAGATCTTCTGGAATGTAAAACTTACAGATAAACACGGCATAATGCAATATCCTCTCGGAAGCGGCAACGTAGACCTTTTGTGCGATAAACGCGAAAACGGCGAAAAACCGAATGTCACAATAAAGGCGGACTTCCCTGTTACAGCGGAAATAACATGGGAAAAAGGTACATTTACGGTAACAAATAAATAACGCCTTCCATATTGATTTTTCAAACAGACAACTTCGATTTTTAATATCGCCGTAATAACAGGCGGAGCTTACATAACACATGATAAAAAATCGGTATTATCCGCTTTCGAACGGAAATACCGATTTTGTCAAATTAAAAAACAACCGCACAGAGCCGGCATTGAAGTTTGATATATTACATATTCGGTCAGGAGAAAAAATGGGATTTATTTCGTTCAATGAAAAATATTATCTTCAAAAACTGTCTGAGTTCGAAGAAAAGAATTTAAACGGTTCGGAATTGCAGGAAGTAAAACAACTTTTAAAAATACTTGACGATCTTTCCGATGAGGGATATACCGCTTTAAATAATTGTCTGGAAAATAAATTTCACTGCATAACAAGACTTCGTAGCATATTGGAAAAACACGGCGAGACGCCTTTTCCCGTCATATCCCCTCGCATATCACAAGTCATATACGGAGAAAATGAGTTTGAAGCGACAGCATTCTGCCATGAGCTTATAAACGCAAAATGTAATAATGTTTCTTCAAGCAATGATTTTTTGCAGGAAATAATAGCTTACAGTAAATGGATAGAGTACAAAAATGACACGGCATATATATTTTTACTTCGCGACACCCTGCTCCCTTATATCTATTTTGTAAGCAAAGGCAGAAAAAATCTCCACCCATGGATAATAGGCAGAACTTTTTTAAATGATATCGCTATGGCAGAAAATATTGACGATGAAATCCGTCTGCCTATATATGAAGCGCTTGAAAACGGTATTACGCACTTTCCCGCTTTTAAAGAATTCTGCAAGGAACATATACGCAAAACACTGACAAAATATCCGGATTTAGAGCGAACACTCAAAGGACTGCTTCAAGAAATACATGAAAATAAAATAGAAGTGATCGAATCCGGCTATTGCGGGACAATACCGATGTTGCTTTCGGCATTGGATGAACGTGTGGATTTTAAGTTTTACACCACGGCGCCTTTTCTTTATGAAACATACAGCGACAAAATTTTCTGCCGCAAATACGAAAATATACGGTTGTTTGAAACATTGATAAGTCAGAATACATTATTCAAATATTCTTCGTTTCGCGACGGAAAATTTTACATAAAAAGAACCGACGACGCTATTATCAATCAAAAAGCTCTGGAAGAAATATGTGTGATATCAAAAGCGGCTTTGTAAATCTTTGTGCCGTTTTATAGCTTTGCCTGATGTTTCTCCTCCGCCCTACGCGGCAAATTTCATTCAAAAAATATGCACCCCGAAAATCATTCAAGGGTGCATTTTTATATAAAGTTATATAAACTATCGCTAAATAAGATCAGTCTTCTTCGTCGTCCTCTTCTTTCAATCTTTCAAGTTCCCGTTCGTCTGTCAGTTCTTCTAATTTTGCAAAATGTTCGCAAAAAAGAAGAACAACTATCATGGCAAACATTCCGATTATCTCAGGAAATTTTGAAGATTCATCAAAGAATCTTTGAAGAAATATAGCTATTCCTCCGCCAACCAAGGGAGAAAAAATCAAAATAATAATTCGCAATGCGGAATTGATAACAAAAATTTTTTTACAGTATTTGCATTTTACCGGTATGCATACTCTGATTCCGATTTTTCCGGAAGAATTTATACCTTATTTCTTGCAGTTGGGGCATTCATTGTATTTGATTTTTTCAAAATTCATATTAAATCCTCTGTTCAGCAAGAAAATGTTATAATTCACACTTCTCTATGCACAAATCATACCATATTTCGACATTATCTGCAAGATAAAAAGAAATACCGGATTTTCTTAATCAGAAATAAAACCATTTTCAACAAGCAAATCGAAAAATTCGTCAGATATCTCATATACAAGATTTTCAAAATTGTCATTTTCAACATTAATATAGTATACGTCATCAAAAAGGATTATGTCCAATTTTGTCATTAATTCAGTATGTCTCTGAGAATGCCAGTTGAAACTTACTTTTATATATTTATTAAATTTATCTATTTTTTCCTTTTTCCCCTTAAATGCATCTGAAAATACTATGCCTATATCGGTATTCTCTATCACAAAAATATCCGATTTATAATCATATCCCTCTTTCATATATACCTCATTATACCCTATAATATAATCAGGGTTATCCGAAGTATATGAATAATAAATACGTACCCCTGAAAACGGCAAATTATAATGCCACCCAACAACAATCCGTGATTCGTCGTCAGATGGATAAACATAGTTGGGGGTCATGAATATATTCCGTTCTATATTATAATAGTTGATATCATTATATACAATCACACCTTCCGAATATTTTTCGATGTTTACCTTTCCATGTGTTTTATATATCTCGCAAGATTTAGGCGTAATCAATATAAAAAATATAATCGCTAAAACCAATACAAAAGCAATTAAGGAACCTACCAATCGACGAATCATCATGTCCCTCCTCAAAATTATATCTTTATATATAAATTTTACTATATTTCGACATTATTTGCAATAAAAAACTCACCACCTGTAAGTGATGAGCTTTTTATCGTTTAATTTTCTTTTGCAGAATCTTTTTCGGTATTTTGTTGGTTAAAATACTTCTCCTGATCTTTAAACATATTATTTGATATAACAAACGTCATATAATAGAAAGATATAAAAGTTAAAATAGAATTGATTATTTCAATATTACAAAAACGCATTATTATAGAATAAGGAAACCAAACAATAAAACACATAAATGCCGTCTTAAAAGCTAGCTTAAAAGTGTTTTTAGAACGATGTGGAATATAATATTTAATGTACATTCTAAACCAACAAAATGCGCAAACAAAAAAATTTATGACCGGAATAAACCGTATTATTTTTTGTTCTTTCAGGAACATAAAACAGTTCCCCTTTCATAAATTAAATTTAAAAATCTGTTTAAGTCACCCAACAATCCGCCCCGATGAAAACAACAAAGATTGTAAAGTTTGGCAATTTAATCTTTACATCTGTTGATATAAATTTTATCATATGTAAATTATACCATATTTCGACATTATTTGCAAGATGATGAAAGAGCCCTGCAATCGCTTTTCAACGGTTGGTTTTTGTTTTATGTAACACCATATAATCTTTCCACGTACAATTTTCATCGAATTTTTCTTCCATAACAGCATAAAGATTATTATTAAAATGAATAAAAATGTGATAAGATACAATTTTCTCATCTGTATGCTTATCATATACTGTCATTATCTGTTCAGAATCAAATGTAACTTTATACTCTGTTTCTTCTCCCATACTTTTATCTACGCACATCCACGCTCCTGTTGTTCCGTCATCTGATATATGTAATTTTATTTTTACATCATAATAAGAATCCACCCATTCTTTATTCGGAAATTTTGTGGGATCACCATAAAGATATTTATATGGAAGATTATCTATGTTGAAATATTCAACAGTTTCTTTTAATTTCAGTGTTTCGGGAAAATAATCGTCCGCATATGTTTGGGATTCGAGTATATATTTTACTTTTTTATTATCTATGGAAGCATATTTGAAATGATATGTTGCAACTTGTTCCACAACATCGTCCGTTTTTTCCCTATGATTGTATAAATAAAGTCTGTCATATACGAACATAACATCATATATGTATTCCTTCTTATTTGCATCATGACACACCAAAACTGCGGGAGGAGTATCTATAAACTTCCCTTCCTTTGTCCTGATAGTCTCCATTATATATAATGTACAATCTTTTCCTTCCCATTTAGTCATACCCGGACAAGGACATACATGATGTCTTCTGCCACCAACAAAGAAAGCAAATAAGGAGATGAAAATATAAGACCAAACAATTAAAAGAATTATAAATTTAATTCCAAAAATAATTCCGAAAATAACATTTTGTTTTTTCATATTCTTCTCCTCTATATGTATCAACAGTAGAAGCAAACACCGCAAATGCGCCTTATCTTACTCGAATTTCACCATATTTCGACATTATTTGCCAATCATATAAAATTCATCTCTTATGACAACTCATCGCTTTGGGGTTGTAACATATCGGAAAAAGAAACGTCAATTCCGGCGGAATTCTCTATTGCTTCAAGATATTTTTGAGAAATTTTTGCAAAATTCATTTTTGGTGCCTTTTGGATTATCTCTTCAAAAAGCATTTTTGATTGAGTCATATCACCTGAACGATAATATATTATTGCAAGAGATAAATCTTTATTTACATTCTGGTAATTTGTTTTACGCTTCCTTTTATCAAGCATTGTAATACATTCTTGTAAATCGCCTTCTAAATAGCTTTCAAAAAATTTTATATTTTTAAAAATCACTTTCAGAGTCTTATTTTCATTTATGCCAAGAAAAATAAATCTTAAAATTCCGAAAAATTTTTGTTTGAATGTAGTTTTATCGGACGCAAGCAAATCAATTTTTTCGCAAGTATATTTTAGTTTTTCCTTTTCCCCAAGTTCAAAATAAACTTCTGCAAGCATAAAAAGATAAGTAAATTGGAATACCTTCCTCTTATCGGATTTCATACTTTCGGAACACAGGCTTACCATATTCCGATAGTCTCCGATAAAATAAAACGATTGCACATACCATAGTTCACTTATTTTTCTGTTTTTTCCCAAACAATTGATAATATCATTAAATAATTCAGAATCTAAATCATTATATATTATTTCATGAAAATTACATATTGAAAGCCAACAGTTTATTTTATTTAATAAAAAGAAATAAACCAAAAATACTAAAATTTCAATACCTATATTCAGATCTGTTAAAATAAGTACCGCAAAACAAATTATATAAAATAAAAAAACTATAATAAGCTTTTCTATCTTATATCTGCGAACAATAGATTTAGCATTTTTATTCTCCATAACTGCCTCCGATATGCTTAAATTTGAGCAAAAATATATGATATACTTCCTCATATATAAATTTTACCATATTTCGACATTATTTTCAATACAAACAAAAACATCCGGCATTTATATGTGCCGGATGCATAATATTTGTCTTTACAGTTCGGAGATGTCCTGTTTGTCATCCTTTTCGCCGAGACATTTTACGCTCTTAAACGCCGTATATACCGCATACAGAAGAACGGCTATTTCCGCCATCTCATAAATTATCGACACGGAAAAATCTATCTGCCAAAAGGCGGCAAGGATAATAAGCGGCAGTATATGCGAAGATATACAGATTATACACATAAGAGAGGATATAAATCTGAATCCATACGACGGTCTTCCTATCTCTGCCTTTACCTGCGCCAAGAACAAAAGAATCATGGCGATAACGGAAATATGCGATGTTATTCTGTTAAAATCGTTATACATGAGCTCGTTATTAAAATACGATGCCACAAGATAAAACAACGCATAAAGAGGAAGCGACATGGAAAGAGGGGATCTGAGTTTTGAATTTGCAAGAACGACAGAAGAGCTTACAAAGAAATAGAATGAAACAAAAAACATCATAATTATCGAAAGTGTGATAAAAATTTTGTAAATCACGGTATTAGACGAAAAAGAAAGTTTTTTGTTTAAACTTATCGCGATCAAAATAGCGACTGTAAAAAATATACATCCGCAAAGAACTTTTACGAATATGGAAAGAGTCGTCGGCTTTTCGCATGAAGAAAATGAAGCGCCGCGGGTAAATATCAATGATATAAGAGAAAGAAGCGCCGCAAGTATCAATATATACTCAAAAGCCCTGAAAATATCCCTCGAACCGTTCTCAAAACTGCCGTGATACGGATCATAATGATTTTGCAAAAGGAAAGTACGCCACACGGTAAGCACAGTACCTATGACAAGCGAAAAAAATGCACACAGATAAAGACCCGTTTTTTTTGTTTTCAAACTCATTAAAAGTCACCTCTTAATACGACTTTATTTTTAATAATTTTATAACATCGGCAAAATACGCCGGAAGACTATTTACACGATAATTTTTAAACGTATCAAAACGCTTTATCACTCTCTGACAAGCAGCTTTGCTCCTCTGTTTTTTGGAGTGAAATATAACCGCAACTGAAAGTTCGGTATTTAACATAGAATCAAACACCTCAAAAGACTTATAGTACATTTGCGGCAAGTTTCTATATTAAGTATAATCCGAAATTGTTAATAAATTGTATCGTTTTTTATATTTTACCGAAAAATCGTCGCTGTTTTTTACAACGACGATTCTCTTTTTCATTATCTCACTGAAAATCAAAAGCCAAGATCTTTATAAAGCGCTTCTTTCAGACGCGGATGAACGATCCATTCCTGATTATTAAGCATATGTTGAGCATAGTAAACGGAAAGATGATTCTCAGGATCTGCAAGCACCATCGCCCCTGCGGCTCCGCACCATCCGAATTCTCCGACAGACATATACTTATCCGCCAAGGAAGCGTCCATCGCCGTGCGGACTCCGAATCCGTAACCGTAGCCTTTTAGATAGTGCCATGCAGAGCGGAAATCTTGAAGAGCGTTGCCTTCCAGATGATTTTTGCGCATGAGGTCTATGTATTCTTCCGAAATTATGCGCTTGCCGCTATATGTTTTTCCCATGTTGGAAAGCATGGAGCAAAATTTCATATAGTCATCAACAGTGGAAGAAAGTCCCGCTCCACCGCTCTCGTATTCGCTTCCGAGTATATATCTGTTGCCGTAGAGATATTTTTCCGCTTTTCCGGTGTCTCTGTTATATGAATACAGAGGAACGATGTTCTTCTTTTCCTCTTCCGTCAAAGAGAATTTAGTATTCTCCATGCCCAAAGGCTCGAAAATACGCGATTTTACAAAATCCCCGAACTTTTCGCCAGAAGCAACTTCTATAACAGCGCCGATAACATCGAGACACAAACTGTAATTGAATTTTTCGCCCGGCTGAAAAATCAGCCCGCCGCGCCCGATAGCTTCCGCTATCTCGACAGTCGGTGCACGGTTTTCCGTGCGAATTTTTACGTCCTCTATTGCAGGTTTGTGCAAATCGTAATCAAGCCCCGCCGTCATAGTCAAAAGGTCAAGCACCTTTACGCTTCTTTTTGCGGGAACTATATCTACCGTGCCGTTATCTTTTTTCAGATGTACTTTTATGTCGTTAAAAGACGATATATATTTTCCCACCTCGTCGTCGGGGGAAAGCTTTCCCTCCTCCATAAGACGTACGGCGGCGGCAGCCGTTATCGGCTTCGTTGCGGAAAATATATAATACAGAGCATTGGGAGAAACAGGTATTTTAGTGTCGATATCGGAATATCCCGCCTGATATCTGAATACGTTTTCCCCGTCCTTTTCCACGGATATATCGCACCCCGGTATGCGCCAGGAAACAATATCGTCCATAACAGCTTTAAGAGAAGAAAAATCCATTTTGCTCTGTCCCTCTCAATAATCTATAACAACCATCTGATGGCAGGTGAATTTGTCAACAGTATATGTAAGTATTCCGTCCGTATAATCAAAAGGCAGATCCTTCATCTGAGGAGCAAGGTAAACGCGTTTGGGTTTGGAATACATATTGACGGAAACTTCCGTTTCGTATATCGGAACAAGGTCCTCTATTATCTCTGTTTTTTTACCGCGCTTTACGGGAGCCGCATAAAGAAGGTGATTTACATACCTGTGCTCTTTTGCCTGATCCATAAGGGTGACAATTCCCTGCGCGGGCAGATTTGTCGTTATAGTCTTATCCTCTCCGAGAAGAACATCTATCGCGTGCTTTATTATTTCGCGGGAAATAAGAGCGCCGTTTGTCGCATATTCTCCAAAAAGTTTGAATGCTATATAGATTCCGTCAGGACCGAGAGTCATCGCGGGATAGAGCTTTGAAGGATCGTTGGGAGTTTGCGCATGGCTGGAAAAATGAAGAGTAGTACGGTTGAAATAAGGGTTTTCCCTGTATGCCAATACCTTACCCGTTGCATTTATCTCATTAGGACGCTGATATATCGCATAAGGAGCTTCCCAGAGACCGTCCATTTCGAATTTCGGACGGATATATGCGGGGTCGTATTCGCATTCGCCTTTGTACTCTGCACCGAGATCAAATGCAAAACCGCGTCCGTCGGAATAAAGCGCGGAATCTCCCGTAGCGAGGATCTTTCCTCCGCCGTCGACAAAGCTTTTGAGCTTTTCCGCCATAACGTCGTCGATCATCTCGTCATCGGTCATTATTATAAGCTTATATTTGTCGAAATCTCCGTCACAGTCTACCACGTCGAAAAGATACTTACCTTCGAGAAGTATTCTCGAAGCGCCGGTAGCACCCGTCCAGGAATTCTTTCCGGGAGGACACTCTCCGGGATGCATATGACCGAAAAGCGCTTCTTGCGAAAGTATGGCGATATCGGCAACGCTTTCCACATCGTCGAGCCAAGGTTCTTTTGTCTCTATATCGGCAAAGGCTTCTCCGATGAGCTTATATGTAGCAGGCTCCATTTTCCCGAGCGGGTGGAGCTGATCTCCGATAGAGACCTTTGCTCCGTTCGCAACAGAGAGAGCCGCCTCGTATCTTAAAGCATTCGGATGTTTGAATCCGCCGAATTCTCCCCATGAGCCGTGGAACTTGCCCGTCATGCCGAGAAAATCCATATTAAGCGTTCTCGCATATCCCGCGGAGAGCGGAAAATGGTCATATCCCCAACCGCCCGTCGGGAGACTTTCAAGTTCAAGATGCGTGTTCGCGTGAGCAAAATCGCGGCGTCCGCAAACGAGGTGTCCCGCATTGTGGAATACGGGAAGTCCCGGTTTGTATTTATCTATCGATTCTCTTACGCGTCTTGTATAATTAAGATACGTTTTAACGGCGTGTTTATATGCCTGTTCGGGATCGTAAGGATCAAACCCCGCTTCTTTTCTCTCTTTTACGCAGGTCTGGCAATAACACGGAATAACAGCGACAATATCGAGGAATATGCCGTCTGCGTCATAGTTTTTGACGACCTCCTCTATCTCCGAAAGGAGTATGTCGAGATACGGCGTATTGAAGCAGAATCTGTGATATCCCGGCTGATTGAAAGTAGGCGTCCACGCTATCGTTTCGTCGATATTGCGTATGAGCCATTCGGGATGAAGTCTTGCCATTCTCTCGTCAAGCCCCGCAGAAAGATAAACAGGTGTCTTTACGCCTATTTCATGCGCCGCCTCTATCTCTGCGCCCAAAAGATCAAAATGAAGATTCGGATGCATGACATTTGCGGAAGAAGGATGGTACGCCCATCCGTGGTGGCATTTCGAAAAAACCGTTATAGAATCAACATGGCCTGTTTTAAGCGAGCTTTGAAACTGTTCCTTTGAAAATTCTCCGCCGACATTTTCAATGTCTTCGCTCGTGTGAAAATCAAGATGAACCTGTCTGAATCTCATTTTAATATCCTCCGCCCTTTTAAGTTCTTTCGACTTCTTCCATGATATAAGCTTCAAGAATGTCTTTTTCTTTTATGTCGTTGAATTTTTCAAGACCGACACCGCATTCATATCCGGATGCAACTTCTTTTACATCGTCTTTAAAGCGGCGAAGAGAGCTTATCTTATCTTCGAATATAACAACGCCGTCGCGTACGACTCTTATAAGAGACGCACGGGTGATCTTACCGTCGGTAACATAAGAGCCCGCGATAGTTCCGACATTCGGAACATGGATCGTCTGTCTTACCTCCGCGTGTCCGAGAACGCTTTCTTTATAAATGGGTTTAAGCATTCCCTTTATAGCGGCGGTTATCTCTTCTATGCACTCATAGATGATTCTGTAAGTGCGTATATCGACGCCCTGCGCTTCGGCGGAATCCATAGCAGCCTTGTCTGGACGGACATTGAAGCCTACTATTATCGCATTTGATGCAGAAGCAAGCATGACATCGTTTTCGGTTATACCGCCGACGCCGACGTGTATTACGTTTACTCTTACTTCTTCGTTCGAAAGCTTTTCAAGAGAAGATTTTACAGCTTCCGCAGAGCCTTTTACATCGGCTTTTACGATTATATTGAGGTCTTTTACCCCCTCTTTTATCTGTGCGAAGAGTTCGTCGAGGTTTACTTTCGCATTCGCTTTGAATACGTCGTCTTTCTCCTTTGCACGGCGTTTGTCTGCGAGCTGACGCGCCATTCTCTCGTCTTCGACTACGTTAAATTCGTCGCCGGAAGAAGGAACTGCGTCAAGACCCGTTATTTCGACAGGTACAGAAGGTCCTGCCACCTTGACAAGCTTTCCTCTTTCGTCCGTCATAGCGCGTACACGACCGACTGCCGTTCCGCATATGACCGTATCTCCGTCGTGAAGCGTACCGTTCTGTACAAGGACGGTTGCGACAGGACCGCGGCCGCGGTCGAGCTTTGCTTCTATTACAAGACCCTTTGCGCGTCTGTTCGGATTTGCTTTAAGCTCTTTTACTTCTGCGATAAGAAGTACGGATTCGAGAAGGTCGGGAATTCCCTTGCCTGTAAGAGCCGATACGGGAACGCATATAACGTCTCCACCCCATTCTTCGGGAACGAGGTCGTACTTTGTAAGTTCCGTCTTTACCGCGTCTATATTAGCCGCAGGTTTATCGATTTTATTTATCGCAACGATGATAGAAACGCCTGCTGCCTTTGCGTGGTTTATAGCCTCTACCGTCTGAGGCATGATTCCGTCGTCAGCCGCAACTACGATTATGGCAATATCCGTCGCCTTGGCGCCTCTTGCACGCATTGCCGTAAAAGCTTCGTGTCCGGGGGTGTCGAGGAATGTTATATCTTTTCCGTCGAGATTTACTCTGTAAGCGCCTATATGCTGTGTTATACCGCCGGCTTCTCCCGCAGTTACACGCGTATGACGTATAGCGTCGAGAAGCGATGTCTTACCGTGGTCAACGTGACCCATAACGCATACGACGGGGCTTCTTGTTATGAGGTCTTCCTCTTTGTCTGCCTCTTCGTCGAAGAGTTTATCCTCTATTGTAACAACAACTTCCTTCGTTACGACAGCGCCCATCTCGTCTGCGACAAGATAAGCGGTATCATAGTCTATTACCTGGTTTACCGTCGCCATAACGCCCATCATCATGAGCTTTTTGACGATTTCTCCCGCGGTGACTTTCATAAGCCTTGCAAGTTCTCCTACCGTTATTTCGTCGGGAACGGAGATCTGTACAGGCTGCGCCTTTTTGTTCTTGTCGTCTTTCTTTGTGTTCATCATCGGAACGTGACCGCGTTCTCTCTTCGCATACGGATTGTTGTTCTGTTGTTTTTTAAGTTTCTGTCTGTCCGGAGTCATGTTATTCCTTCTGGCTGACTCGGGAACAAAGTTTTCGAGTCTTTCATCATATTTTGCGAGATTTACATTCGTCGTTCTCGTATCGACTATACGCGTTGAGCGAACAGGAGCAGATTCACCGGGAAGCGTGCTCTTTATCTGAACGGTATTCTGATTGCGGTTTTTAGGCTGTTCCTGATTATGCTGTACCTTTTGCTGTTGCGGCTTTTGCTGAGTCGAACCGAAACTCGGCTTTACAAATCTCTCTTTCGAATATGCCGAACCTCTCTCGGGTTGAGTAAAATTATTGACTTTCTTCGGTTTGTTCGCATTATTTGCATTATTCAAATTAGAGGGAGCGGGATTTGCATTCTTCTTTTCGGGGACGCGGTTTTCCGGTTTTGTATCGTTAGCGGGAACCTCTTTTGTTTCTTTGACCGAATCCTGATTCGCCTTTTTCTCCGGCTCTGTTTTAGGAGAAACCTCCTTCTTTTCTTCCTTTTTCTCTGCGGCAATATTTGCATTTTCTGTTTTCTTTGCTTCTTCCGCCCTTTCGGCAATAACCTCTTTCGGTTCAAAACCAGGAACGAAAGTCTTTCCGGATATATACGACGTCATATCCGTTATCTGATTTTCCGTCGATAAACGGTCGAGTATAAGAGCTATCTCTTCCGGCTGAACAAGAGCGGTCGCGGTTTTTCCCTCCAAGCCGCACTTCGTGCAAAAATCAACAAGATTTTTCGCCTTCATATCAAGGTCTTTCGCAAGATTATTAACACGGTATTTTGTATTTGAACTCATATAATAAGATCCCGTCCTTTCATAAAACACTGTCAGTATAGATTGCGCTCAACGATAAACGCCAAATTTTTATCTGTTATTCCGATGCAGGCAAGCGCCGTTTTTCCTACGGACGCTCCGAGCGTTTCCGGGGATAAGGTAGTTTCAAGAAGCTTCACATTGTAGTAAGACGCACAGTTCGTAATACGTTTCTTTGAATTTTCCGAAGCACTTTCCGAAAGAATCACTATCGCTGTGCTTTTCGAGCGGATTCCGTCGCAAACAATCGACGTGCCGCATAACGCTTTCCCCGCTTTTCTGGAAAGAGAAAGCGCAAATTTGAATTTTCTTTCCCTTTCAAAAGCGGCATCGGGAGCCTCTTTTTTGATTTCAGTCATTCCCCTTTATTTTCTCCATTTCCAAAGCCAGAGTATCGAATATTTCATCCGGTATTTCGGTTTCAAGATTTAACGCCAAGCGCTTTTTTGCCTTTTTAAGACATGACGAAGACGGACAAATATAAGCGCCGCGTCCGTTTTTCTTACCTGTAAAGTCTATTTCTATATTCCCCGTATCTGCACATCTGACTATGCGTATAAGTTCTTTTTTGGGTTTCTTTTCATTGCATCCGACGCATTTGCGTTCCGGAACCTTCTTTATAACGGCGCTCATTTTATCCTCCTTATTCTGTCTTTATATCTATCTTGAATCCCGTAAGTCTTGCGGCAAGACGGGCATTCTGTCCCTCTTTTCCTATCGCGAGAGAAAGCTGATCGGGATCGACTATGACCTTGCAGGCGCGGTCCGCCGTGACAACGACGGATTTTACATTTGCGGGAGAAAGCGCCGCTTTTACGTAATCTTCCGGAACTTCGCTGTAATTTATTATATCAATCTTTTCTCCGCGGAGTTCGTTTACGATCTCTCCTATACGGCGACCGCCGGCACCTATGCAAGCACCGACTGCGTCTACGTTTTCGTCTCTGCTCGAAACGGAGATTTTTGTTCTAGAACCCGCTTCTCTGGATACATTGTGGATTATTACCGTGCCGTCGGCAATTTCCGGGATTTCAAGTTCGAAAAGTCTCTTTACAAAGGAAGCATGGGCGCGGGAGAGCGTAACGATAGGTCCCTTCAACTCCTTTTTTACTTCCATTACAAATACTTTTATATGTTCGCCGACTTCAAATGTTTCTCCCGGAATCTGCTCCGATTTAAGAAGAACGGCTTCGCTTGTTCCGGTATCGACTATAACATTTTCGTTCGTAGGGTCTATCTTCAATACGACGGCAGATATGATCTCTTCTTTTTTGTTTTCATATTCTTTTACCGCCATGTTGCGCTCGGCTTCGCGTATGCCCTGGATTATGACCTGTTTTGCGGTCTGCGCGCTTATGCGTCCAAAGCTTTTTGTCTTTATTTCCGTTTCGACAACACCGCCGAGCACATTGCGGCGGCTGATGGCTTTTGCCGCCTCAACCGATATTTCCGTTTCGGGGTCGAGGACTTCTTCAACGATATTCTTTACCTGATATACTTTCACGTCCTTTTTAACGGGGTCTATGCTGATTCTTACGTTGCTGTTGCCGCCGTTGTCGCGCTTGTAAGCGGAAATAAGAGCCGCTTCGACCTTTTCGAGCATATATTCTTTCGGTATTCCTTTTTCCTTTTCAAGAGCTTCAAGAGCATTAAAAAACTCGTTATTCATTTTTTTCAAACACACCTTTCAAAATATATCAAAATTCAAAAAACGTATTGGCTTTCGCCACAGACGAATAAGAAATTTTTGTTTCTTCTCCGTCGACATCTACTGTAATGCCGTTCTCATCGGCACTTTTCAGAACACCGCGCAGAAGCTTTCTTCCCTTTTCGTCAGGCGCAAAAAGCTTTATATCGACAGTAAGTCCTACGACCGACGCGAAATGTTCTTTTCTTTTCAAAACACGCTCCACACCGGGAGAAGAAACTTCAAGGTAATAAAAATCCTCTATCGGATCTTCCCTGTCGATTATCTCTTCTATCGCCCTGTGTACTTTTTCGCAGGAATCGAGATCGACGCCTTTTTCGGAGTCTATCGTTATGCGAAGATACCATTCGGCGCCCTCTTTAACGTATTCAACATCCCAGACGTCAAACCCAAGCTCATTTACTTTCGGCGTAATCAGTTCCTCTACAAGAGGAGCTATACCGGTATTTTTCGGCATTTTAAAATCTCCTTTTTTGCCTTAACAAACAGTTGAGAGTGGGCATCGCCCACTCTCAACTCCTATGTTATTCTGTCTTATGAATATTATATCACGGTAATTTGCCGATTGCAATAGTTTTCGTGTTTTTTTATCACATCTTCTCTACATTTTTCATATGCTGACTATGAAAAAAGTCGAGAAAGGAGAAAACTTATGAAAATAATGATCATCAAAGCCCCGCGATTTCTCTCTCCCATTATAAAAAAGCTTTTTGTCAGAAAGAGAAAGAACAAGAATTAAATCTTTTCGAATTCATCTACCGAAAGAACGAATATTACAGCTCCTCCGATAGTGACCGTTTCTTCCACGGAATGGTTGAGCATTCCGCGTCCGAGAGCGTCTACGGAAGGATTTGTCTTAACGCGTGTTACGCAATATTTTTTCAATATTTCCTTTAACTCCGCAAGACGGGATTCATCCGTTCCTATAAGAAGCGTAGTGTTTCCGACCATAAGGAATCCGCCTGTCGTCGAAAGCTGAGTAACAAAGAAATCCCTTCCCGTAAGCGCCGTTATGGCGGTTCTGCTGTCGTCATTGTTTATAACTGCTATTACAAGTTTCATCATTTGTCGTATCCCTTCCAAAATATTTATTTACATATCGAATTTCAGCCAGCCAAGACTGTCTTTATCGAGCTTTGTTACGTCCTCTATCTCATACCTGTTATCGTTCGAATCTCTTATGAGTATTCGCCCGTCGTAAAGAGTCTTTATATCTATACTCGTGTTCAATATGGAAAATGTATGCACGCCTCTGTCGGTATCGACTGTCCACATTATGTTTCCGTATTTTTCAACACGGGACATGAGCTTCTTTATCTTCGGAATGATGTAATATTGAGCAAGACATTCTTCGACAGCCTTGGAGGATTCAGGCAAAAGCTTCTCCATATCGCTTATTATAGCCACTTCTTTGCCGGTTTCGTCGATAAGAGATATATATTTTTTTATACCGGATACGGGAAACAGGCGGAGCGGTTCGAGATTCTCGAATTTTCTTCCGTCATACATTTCAAGACTGACGCTTGTATTTCCCGTTCTTGTTATTTTGGCTTCATCGCCTTTTATAAAAAAACCGATCATACTTACATTTCCTCCTTATTCAAGGTGCTCTTTTTCCTTGTCGAGCTTGACCTGGTCTGCCATAGACTGAATCTTTACAAGCCTGTAATACTTGCCCTTCTTGGCCATAAGCTCGTCGGGCGTACCGAATTCGGCTATTCTTCCCTTGTCTATGACAACGATTTTGTCCGCCTGGCGAAGTGTAGATAGCCTGTGCGCTATCATAAGCGTGGTTCTTCCCTTTACCAGATTATTTATGGCGTCCTGTATAAGTTTTTCGGTTTCGGAGTCGACGGCGCTCGTCGCCTCGTCGAAAATAAGCACACTCGGATTGTTAAGTATTGCGCGCGCTATCGAGACACGCTGTCTCTCACCGCCGGAAAGACCGACGCCGCGCTCGCCGAGTATGGTATCGTAAGCGTCGGGGTGGCGGAGGATAAATTCATGCGCGTTTGCGATATCCGCGGCACGTATTACTTCCTCTATCGAAGCGTTCGGTTTTGCATAGGCTATGTTGTTGAATATCGTATCGGAGAACATCATAGCCTCCTGCTGTACATAACCTATCTTGGAACGGAAATATTCCATATCTATCGTTTTTATGTCTTTTCCGTCGAGGAGTATCTGTCCGTCATAATTGTCATAAAAACGCATAAACAGGTTTATAAGCGTCGTCTTGCCCGAACCTGTCGTTCCGACTATGCCGACAGCCTCTCCCGGCTCTATTGTAAGGTTTATATCGGAAAGAACGTTTTTTGTTTTATCAAACGAGAAGTTTACGTGTTTGAATTCGACCTTTCCGCGTATAACATCGGGGATATTTCCGCGTCCGTCGTCGCGTTCGGGCTCGGCGTCGATTATATCCATTACACGCTCTGCCGAAGTAAGCGCGCTTTGATAAGAGTCGTTAAGTCCTGCAAAAAAGTTTACAGGTCCGTAGAACATAGAAGTATATGAAATAAACGAGACAAGAAGTCCGGGCGTTATGCCTGTCTTTCCCTCTATAACGTCTATACCGCCGACTCCCCAGATTATAAGAGAACCGAGAACGACTACAAACGATATTATAGCCGGGAAAATGCTCGACATCTTGCCCGCTCTTACGCTTACTTTAAACCATTCTCTGTTCTGTTTACGGAATCTGTTCGCCGCACGCTTTTCTCCCGAGAAAGATTTTACAACCTTTATACATGGTATGGAGTCTGTCAGAACAGAAGAAACGGCAGTCCACTTTCTCCATATACGTCTGTAAAAAGGACGTACCTTTTTGCCGAACCTTCTCGAAGCGTAAACGACGAAAGGCACAGGGATAAGCGACAGGAGCGAAAGCCGCCAGTTCATAACGAGCATTATGACCATTATTCCTATCAGAAGGAAGAACTGCGTTATAACTTCCTGCGTTATACGCATTATAAACGCTTGAAGCGTGTTTGTATCGTTGCTTATACGGTTTATAACGGAACCGGTCGATGTCTTGTCATAAAAACGCATCGGCAAGTGCTGTGCTTTTTCGAAAACGTCGTTTCGGAGCGATTCCACTATTCTGTCGCCTGTATATCTCAAAAGCGTGTTACGCACCGCAGAAAGCAGGTATTGTACAAAATACGCGCCGAATAGCGCCGCAACGACAACATAAAGCATCTGTTTATTCTTGTTTACGAGTATATCGTCGACAAGAGTTTTTGTTATATAAGGAGGCAAAAGGCTGAGCGCTGTGATTATTATCGAAAAGATAACAGATAGCGTTATAGTCTTTAACTCAGGCTTTACGTATTTTACAAGTTTCGAAATTATTTTTCCCTTGGAAGCGCAGTTAAGACAGTCGGCACCGGGGTGTATGAGCTTTCTTCCGCACTTGGGGCATATAGTAGAGAAATTTTTGTAAGCAACGTCTATGCTTTCCATCGCCTCATCGATAGAAATTCCCGAATTTATCTTTTCGAAAAAGATAGTTGCGGAATTAAAGAGTGCGGTGACGGCATATGTAGAACGTATCAGTGAAATTTTGCCGCCGTCTTTTTTCTGCGCGATAAGAACGGCGTTTCCGTACATTCTCTTTATAAATATTTTTTCAATATCGCTGTAATCGACAAAAACGGTCTTTATTTCGCCGTTATTGTCTTTATCGACCGATATTATTCTTTTATCGGTGAATCCGGCAAGCGTTTCGCCGTATTTTCCGTCGAGAGAAAGGTCGGAAACTATTCTGAAAAGCTCCCTTTCTTCCCCTGTTATAAGTTTCAATAAAGCTTCTTCAAGAAAAGCGTCTTTAACCTTTTTATTTTCCAGCGGTAAATTAAGTTCCATAAAAAACCTCTTAAAAACATCTTCCTTTTACATTTTAAAGTTTAAACGTATGATAGTTATGCGGTTTTTTACGGTATCATGTCGGAACAGCCAAGAAAAAGAAAATTCTTTTTAAAAGGATATTTTTACACGCAAAATATCCGATATGTTTATTCTTCAACGGTAAATTAAAATCAACCAAAACCATAATAAAAACTCTTTCTTTCCCGTTTTAAATAAATTTACTTATATAATAACAATTTTTTTTAATTTGTCAACATCAAAAATAAGATTTATTAAAATTTTTCGAAGAAAAAATTTCAGTAATAAAAAAACATTGAAATATATGTTGATTTTGATAAAATGAAATCGTATCATCGATTTTATCATAGAAAAATCACGCGACAAATACAAAAAAGGCACGGCATTTGCCGTACCTTTTTATTATTGCGGTTTATTCTGTTTATCAAACAAGCTTGATTATAGCGGTTTCCGCAGCGTCGCCGCGACGGGGACCGAGCTTATAAACTGCGGTATAACCGCCGTTTCTATCAGCATATTTGGGTGCGATCTCATCAAAAAGCTTTTTAACAACTTCTTCTTTTGTTATAAAAGCTATTGCCTGACGGCGAGACGCGAGTGTATTTTTCTTTCCGCAAGTAATCATCTTATCTGCAAGGCATTTAACTTCCTTTGCACGAGTAAGTGTTGTTTCTACCGAACCGTTCTCCAAAAGATATGTTACCAAACCTCTGAGCATGGCACGTCTGTGGGCGGTAGGTCTGCCGAGTTTTCTTGTTCCTGGCATTGTTCTTTTCCTCCTTTACCTGTTTTTCAAAAGGATTCTATCCGCTGTAATTAATTTTGTTATTCCCGAAAAAGGAATTATTCTTCTTCTTTTTTGAGTCCCAAACCGAGAGAATGAAGTTTCTGAATAACCTCTTCGAGAGATTTTTTGCCGAGGTTTCTGACCTTTATCATATCGTCTTCTGTCTTGCTTGTCAGATCCTCGACCGTATCGATGCCCGCGCGCTTCAAACAGTTAAAGCTACGAACGGACAGGTCAAGCTCCTCAATGGTCATCTCAAGGACTTTTTCTTTCTTGGTTTCTTCTCTTTCAACCATTATCTCCGCACTCTTCGCCTCATCCGAAAGATCGACGAAAAGGTTGAGATGCTCGTTGAGTATCTTGGCTCCCAAAGAAACAGCTTCTTTTGCAGAAATTGTTCCGTTGGTCAGAACATCAAGCGTAAGCTTGTCATAGTCGGTTATATTGCCGACACGCGTATTATCAACCTGGTAGCTTACATTATAAACGGGCGTAAATATCGAGTCAACGAAAATAACGCCGAGCTGACCGGATGAATAAAGCTGTTTGTTTCTCTCCTGCGTAACATAGCCGCGGCCGTGGTCAAACATAAGGTCCATATGGAATCTTACGCCTTCGCTGACGGTAGCAATATGATGCTCAGGATTAAGTATTTGAAGTTCGTCATCGCAAACGATATCTCCTGCGCAGACATCCATAGCGCCGGTAACATCTATCGACACTGTTTTGGGTCCGTTCGAGAAAAGCTTTGCAGTGATTCCCTTTACGTTCAATACGATCTCGCAAACATCTTCTTTTACGCCGGGGATAGTAGAAATCTCATGAAGCACATCTTTGCCGCCGCCGGAAAGCTTGATGCTTACAACAGCAACGCCGGGAAGAGAGCTCAAAAGCACACGGCGAAGTGAGTTTCCTATCGTTATACCGTATCCTCTTTCGAGAGGATCCACAATAAAGGAACCGTGCTTGCCGTCTTCGCTTAAATCTACCGCTGATATATTAGGCTTCTCTATATTCATTCTAATTAACCCTCCTGTAAATTTTTAACACAACAATTATAGAAGTGTGCGTCGATACCGAAATATACACCGAAGTCGAATTATCGCCCGATGATATGCGGCATCGGGGGTAATTATTATTTGGAATACAACTCGACGATAAGATGCTCCTGGAACGGGAAGTCAATGTCTTCTCTTGTAGGAAGTGCAACAACTTTCGCCGTGCAGTTTGTCTTGTCGACTTCAAGCCACTTCGGGAATGTTTTAGCGTTCATAAGCTCAATGAGAGATTTGAACTTTTCGGAATCGTTTGCTGTTTCTTTAAATGCTATAACGTCACCTGTTTTAAGAAGCATGGAAGGAATATTAGCCTTCTTGCCGTTGAGTGTGAAGTGAGCATGAAGAACGAGCTGACGAGCCTCTTTGCGGCTTTCCGCAAGTCCCATTCTGTAAACAACATTATCAAAACGGCGTTCAACAAGGCAAAGAAGGTTTTCACCTGTCTGGCCCTCTTGTTTGCTTGCCATTTCAAAATACGTTCTGAACTGATTTTCAAGAACGCCGTAGTATCTTCTTGCTTTCTGCTTTTCGCGAAGCTGCATATTATACTCTTTGTTCTTTCTTGACTGTGCCGCACCGTGCTGACCGGGAGCTGTTCCGCGTCTTGTTACGGGGCACTTATCTGTAAGGCAGCGTTCGCCTTTGAGGAAAAGCTTCTCTCCCTCACGACGGCAAAGTCTGCATACAGCACCTGTATATCTTGCCATATTATCGGTCCTCCTTTTATTAAAGATTAAACTCTTCTGATTTTGGGCGGTCTGCAACCATTGTGCGGAACCGGCGTAACATCACGTATGAGCGTGATTTCGAGTCCCTGTGTTTGAAGAGCACGTATTGCGGACTCTCTGCCCTGTCCGGGACCTTTAACGTATACTTCTACCGTCTTCATACCGTTGTCAACAGCGATCTTAGCAGCAGCTTCCGCAACAGTCTGAGCAGCATAAGGAGTCGATTTTCTCGAACCCTTGAATCCCATCTCGCCTGCGGAGCCCCAAGAGATAGCGTTGCCCGCCGTATCGGTGATAGTAACGATGGTATTGTTGTAAGTTGCACGTATATGAGCTACGCCTTTTTCGACGTTTTTGCGCTCACGGCGTTTTCTTACTACTTTTTTATTTGTTGTAGCAGCCATTATCTACCACTCCTTAATTATTTTTTCTTGTTAGCGATGGTCTTTACGGGACCTTTTCTTGTTCTTGCGTTTGTCTTTGTTCTCTGTCCGCGAACAGGAAGACCTTTTCTGTGTCTTACGCCGCGGTAGCATCCGATCTCGACAAGTCTCTTTATATCAAGACCGATATCACGTCTGAGGTCACCCTCAACCTTGTAGAAGTCCTGAATTTCATCGCGGAGCTTAGAAACTTCGTCTTCTGTAAGGTCTTTGCAGCGTGTGTCGGGGTTGATACCTGTCTTGGCGAGTATCTTGTTAGAAGTGCTTCTTCCTATACCGAAAATGTATGTCAGACCGATCTCAACTCTTTTTTGATTCGGCAGTTCAACACCAGCTATACGAGCCATTTATAATACCTCCTTGTTAATTTTTGATTAACCCTGTCTCTGTTTGTGCTTGGGATTTTCGCAGATCACCATTACGCGACCTTTTCTTTTGATTATTTTGCATTTGTCGCAAATTTTCTTAACGGAAGGTTTTACTTTCATTTACTTGACCATTCCTTTCATTAGATATAGCTTATTTTTAGGCTCCGGCTCATTCGCCTTGAAGTCTCCATGTAATACGTCCTTTGTTGAGGTCGTATACGGAAACTTCCACGGTTACTTTGTCGCCGGGAACTATTTTTATGAAATTCATTCTGAGTTTTCCCGAGATCTGAGCCGTTACAACGTGCTCATTGGGAAGCTTAACTTTGAAGGTGGCATTGGGCATAGCCTCAATGACAGTTCCTTCAAATTCTATAACATCATCCTTTGGCATCAGTTTACCTCATAAATATTGTCAAAGTATTTAAGAAACATAAGTCAAGAGCAAAGGTTCTCCCTCGGGAGTTATAAGAACCGTGTGTTCATAGTGAGCGGAAAGTTTTCCGTCAGCCGTAACAACAGTCCAACCGTCATTCTTTTCCTTGACTTCAAAGGTTCCTTCGTTTATCATCGGTTCTATTGCGATTGTCATTCCGGGGAAAAGACGCGCTCCTCTTCCCGCCGTTCCGAAATTCGGAACTTCCGGGTCTTCATGGAGATCGTGTCCGACACCGTGTCCTACATATCTTTTAACAACACCGTATCCGTTTGATACCGCGTGATTATAGACAGCAGAACCGATATCGCCTATACGGTTTCCCGCAACGGCTTTCGCCGCGCCTTTGAAAAACGATTCCTTCGTGGTTTCGATAAGACGTTTAGCCTCATCGCTTATATTGCCTACACCGAACGTATTAGCGCTGTCTCCGTGAAAACCTTTGTAGCAAGCTCCTACATCGAGCTTGACAATATCGCCCTCACGAAGAATTTTATTTGCTCTCGGTATTCCGTGGATTATCTCTTCATTAACGCTTATACAAGCGCTTCCGGGAAAACCGCCGTATCCGAGAAACGAAGGTTTCGCGCCGCTCTTCTCTATATAATGTCTTATTATATTGTCAAGTTCGAGCGTGCTCACGCCTTCTTTTATATGCTCCGCCGCCGCGAGTATAGCCTCTCCGGTTATTCTTCCGGCAACTTTCATAAGAGCTATTTGTTCGCTGTTTTTTACCTGAATCATTAAAATCAGCCTCTTATACTTTCAAGCTTCTTCTCTATTTCGGCTGTGATATTTTCTATTGTATCGCTGCCGTTTACAAGAACAAGTTTGCCGCGTTCGGAATAAAATTCTTTAAGCGGTTCAGTTTGTTTGTGATAAACTTCAAGTCTGGAAATGACTGTTTCGGGTTTGTCGTCCTCGCGTATCATAAGCGCTCCGCCGCAAGTATCGCACACGCCTTCCTTTTTCGGAGGAATGTGTTCCGTGTGGTAAGAAGCGCCGCATTCGGAGCAGAGTCTTCTTCCGCCCATGCGCTTTATGATCGATTCATCGGAAACCTCGATGCTTATTACGAGATCCATCTCGATCTTCATATCTTCAAGAGCCTTTGCCTGCGGCACGGTTCTGGGAAATCCATCGAGAATAAATCCGTTTTTGCAGTCATCTTCACAAAGACGGTCTTTTATGATGCCAATAACGACATCGTCCGGAACAAGTTCTCCTGCCGATATAAAAGCTTTCGCTTTAAGACCGAGTTCCGTTCCTTCTTTCATTGCCGTACGGAGCAATGCACCTGTCGAGATCGTAGGTATCGAATGATTCTTCGAAACGATCTCTGCCTGAGTGCCTTTTCCGGCGCCGGGAGCGCCGAGAAACATAAGTTTCATGAGTTTATCCTCCCTTGTCGAATAGATAAGCCGTCTTTTCACGCCGAAAGCTCGGCGTGAAAAGTCTTATTTTTTATTCAAGAAATCCTTTGTAATGACGCATTGTCATCTGAGCTTCAAGTTCGCGAACCGTTTCGAGTATAACGCCTACAACGATGAGAAGCGTTGTACCGCTGAACGCGATAAGTCCGAGAAGTCCACCGGAAACAGCGTTGAGTATATGAGGTACGCAAGCAACTATACTGAGGAAGAGCGCTCCCATAAGTATGATCTTGTTGAGAACCTTTGTTATATACTGCGCAGTAGGCTTTCCGGGACGGATTCCGGGGATAAATCCTCCCTGCTGCATAAGGTTGTTTGAAACCTCAACGGGATTGAAAGATATTGAAATATAGAAATATGCGAAAGCGATTATAAGAACGAAAAGAAGTATGATGTAGAGAGCGCTTGTTGTTCCGAAAAGACTCTTAACAACATAGCCGAAGCTGCCCTTTTTGAAAGCGCCTTTGCTCTGCTCGACAAAGCCGAGTATTGTAGGAACGATGGAAACCATCGTGCTTGCAAAGATGACGGGCATAACGCCTGCCATATTGAGTTTTATCGGAAGATTGGAGCTTTGACCGCCATACATTTTACGGCCTACGACTTTTTTCGCATACTGTACGGGAATTCTTCTTTCTGCATCCGTCATATACGTTACGAAAAGTATCGACGCGATCATTATGACGAATGTAAGAATACCGAGTACCCATTTTGCCCATACGGCAACTTTCGATGCGGAAAGACTGCCGACATACTGAATTATATTGTTCGGAAGAGCGGCAACGATGTTAGCAAAAAGTATCATCGATATACCGTTTCCGATTCCCTGCTCGTCTATTTTTTCACCGAGCCACATGATTACAGAAGCACCTGCTGTGAACACAGCCACAATTACAAACGCTTTGAAGAACCAGTTGACTTCGGATTTTACTATAAGACCGAGGCTGGAAAGAATTGCATAATAGCCGATAGCTGTTATTATCGCAAGAACAAATGTCAAATAACGCGTGATCTTCTCGATCTTTTTTCTGCCCTCTTCACCGTTCTTAGCAAGTCTTTCGAGCGGAGGAATTGCTACTGTGAGGAGCTGCATTATGATCTGAGCATTGATGTAAGGCGTTACAGACAACGCGAATATTGCGGGGGAAGAAAGAGCACCGCCGGAAAGAATATCGAGATATCCGAAAACTCCGGTTGTGAAAAGTGTCGATGTACCCGAAGCGATGAGCGCTTCGTAGTTAATAAACGGAACAGGTATTGCCGTTCCTATGCGATATAACGCAATTATCAAGAGCGTGAAAAGGATTTTAGAGCGGAGCTCGCTTATTTTCCATGCGTTTCTTAGCGTCTTGAACACGTTATACCACCTCGCACTTTCCGCCTGCTGCCTCTATTTTCTCCTTTGCGGAAGCGGAGAATACAGTTGCTTTAACTGTAACACTCTTGGTGATCTCACCGCGACCGAGAACTTTTACTCCGTCAAAAAGTTTCTTTACAAGTCCTTTTTCTACGAGAGTTTCGGGAGAAACAACAGCACCGTTCTCAAAAGCATTGTTGATTGCGTCAACATTTATAAGAGCGTACTGTTTGGCGAAAACATTATTAAAACCTCTCTTGGGAAGTCTTCTGGAAAGCGGGATCTGACCGCCTTCAAAACCGGGACGAACACCGCCGCCGGAACGCGCATTCTGACCTTTGTGGCCTTTTCCTGCCGTTTTACCGTTTCCGGAGCCTGTTCCTCTACCCTTGCGCCAAGCAGATTTTGCAGAGCCGCAAGCCGGTGAAAGTTCATGAAGCTTCATTTTGGGTTATCCTCCTTATACTGTGAATTTTTGTAATATCAATTAAATTTTTAATGTATATTGATTATACATTTTCCACCTTGACAAGGTGAGATACTATCTTTACTTTTCCCAAAACGGAAGCGTCGTTGTTCTGGATTGTAGAATCGCCGATCTTTGAAAGTCCGAGAGCTTTCGCAGTTGCTTTTTGTTTGGGTGATTCGCCGATAAGGCTGTGAACAAGAGTTACTTTTATCTTTTCCATTGTCCTTTGCCTCCTCAGTTATTTTCCGTATTCTGTCCGATACCGCGCATTGCTGCAACCTGCTCGGCAGTACGAAGCGATTTGAGACCTTCAAACGTCGCTTTTACTACGTTTGTAGGATTGCTGGAACGGATGCATTTTGCACGAATGTCCTTTATTCCCGCCATCTCTACGATAGCGCGAACAGCGCCGCCGGCGATGATACCGGTACCGGGAGCTGCCGGTTTGAGAAGGACCTTAGCTGCGCCGAACTCGCCGATAACCTCGTGCGGGATCGTTGTACCTTTAACAGCAACCTCGATCAGATTTTTCTTTGCATCTTCAATGCCCTTGCGTATAGCTTCGGGGTATTCGGATGCTTTTCCAAGACCGTAACCGACGTGCCCATTGCCGTCGCCTACAACCATTATTGCAGTCTGGCGTGCGATGCGTCCGCCCTTAACGGTTTTGGAAACACGGTTTGTCGCAACTGTTCTCTCTTGAAGATCGAGTGTTGCGGGATTGATAATTTTTGCCATGTTATTCCTCCTCCTCAGAATTTGAGTCCGCCTTCGCGGGCGCCGTCTGCAAGTTCTTTTACTCTTCCGGTATATACATAACCGCCGCGGTCAAATACGACCTCGTTGATGCCTGCTGCAAGAGCACGCTCTGCGATTATCTTACCGATAGCTTTTGCTGCTTCTTTGTTTCCGCCGTTGTCGGTAAATGAACTTTCAAGGGTGGAAGCCGATACAAGAGTAACTCCCTTTGTATCGTCGATTATCTGTGCACGAATATTAGCAAGGGAACGATAAACACAAAGACGGGGTCTTTCAGCCGTTCCGGAGATTTTCGCGCGAACTTTTTTGTGACGAGCAAGTCTGAGCTCGTTGACATCTCTTCTCGATACCATATTATTCCACTCCTTTCATTATTTACCGGTCTTTCCGGCTTTGCGGCGAATGTGTTCGCCGGAATACTTAACACCTTTGCCGAGGTACGGTTCAGGCGGTCTTTTTTCACGTATCTGAGCTGCGATAGCGCCTACAAGCTGCTTGTCATAGCCCTTTACGATGATAGTGCTGGAATCCGGAACTTCAAATGTGATCTTATCGTCTTCATTGAACGTGATCGGATGAGAGTGACCGAGAGAAAGAACGAGCTGTTTGCCGTTCTTTACAGCTTTGTAACCGACACCGACAAGTTCGAGCTTCTTGGAATAGCCTTCGGTAACACCGACGATCATATTCTCAATAAGAGTACGGGTAAGACCGTGAAGAGAGCGATTTTCCTTTTCATCATCGGGACGCTCGACTTTTATTACGCCTGCGTCTATCGTAATCATCATGTTTTTGTGAAGATCACGTTCAAGAGTTCCCTTGGGACCTTTTACGGTAATGTGATGACCGTCGAGTTTGACGTCAACGCCTGCGGGAACGGTAATTTCTTTTCTGCCTATTCTTGACATTTCCGCTTACCTCCCTATTACCATACAAAGGCGAGAATCTCACCGCCGACATTGAGGCTGCGGGCCTTTTTATCGGTCATGATTCCCTTTGATGTGGATATTATTGCGATTCCGAGACCGTTCATAACCTTCGGAAGATCTTCGCAATTAGAATATATACGAAGACCCGGTTTGGATATTCTGCGGAGTCCCTGGATCGTTTTTTCTTTGCCGCGGCCGTATTTGAGGGTTATTCTGATTATACCCTGTTTGCCGTCCTCGATTATCTGGTAGCCTTTTACATATCCCTCTTCTGTAAGGATATCTGCAATGGCTTTCTTTACTCCGGATGCGGGAACGTCGACCGTTTCGTGTTTTGCGTTGTTCGCATTTCTGATACGTGAAAGCATATCAGCAATTACATCTGAAATCTGCATTGTTTTTTCCTCCTTTTATGCAAGTTATTTCAAGTGTAGGAGAACTGTTTTGTTCTCCATCGCTTAATCCTTGCTGCCGGATTTTTTTATCCGGCGGCATATCGGTGGTTAAAGCACTGTGTGCTTTCCTTCCGGTAAGATTGGAGCGTTTAGATTACCAGCTGGATTTCTTTACGCCGGGAATCTGACCTTTGTAAGCAAGCTCGCGGAAGCAGATACGGCAGATGCCGAATTTACGAAGGTAACCGTGAGGTCTGCCGCAAATTTTGCATCTTGTGTATTCTCTTGTGGAGAATTTCTGCGTTTTCTGCTGTTTGAGCTTCATTGAAGTTTTTGCCATAATTCATTCTCCTCCATCATTTCGCAAACGGAGCGCCCATAAGAGAAAGGAGCTCTTTTGCTTCTTCGTCGTTAGGTGCCGTAGTTACGAACACGATGTCCATACCGCGAACCTTATCGACCTTATCATAATCGATTTCAGGGAATATGAGCTGCTCTTTGAGTCCGAGCGAGTAATTGCCGCGACCGTCAAAAGCATCGGGATTGATACCTTTGAAGTCACGAACTCGCGGAAGAGCGAGGTTGAAAAGTCTGTCTATGAACTCGAACATCTTGTCGCCGCGAAGGGTAACTTTGACGCCTATCTTCATGCCTTTTCTTATTTTGAAGTTAGCAACTGACTTTTTCGCAAATGTAGGAACAGGTTTCTGTCCTGTTATAAGCGCAAGGTCAGACATTATGCTATCGATAACCTTTGCGTTATCTTTTGCCTCGCCTGCACCTACGTTTATGACAACCTTGTCAAAACGCGGGATCTGCATAGGGCTCTTATAGTTGAATTTCTTCATCAATGCGGGAGCAACTTCCGACTTGTAATATTCTTTTAATCTTGCAGCCATTGTCATCTACCTCCGCATTAAATTTCGTTTCCGCATTTTTTGCAAACACGGATCTTTTTGTTGTTTTCGGTCTTGTAACCGACACGAACGCCTTTTCCGCATTTGGAGCAGAAAAGCTGCAATTTGGATGTGTATATAGCGCCGTCTACTTTGAGAATGCCGCCTTCGTCACCCTGTTTTCTGGGTTTAGCGTGCTTTGTCTGTTTGTTTACACCCTCAACAATAGCTTTTCCCTCTTTCGGGGAAACCGCGATAACCTTACCCTTTGTGCCTTTATCGTCGCCGGAAACAACTATAACGGTATCGTCTTTTTTAATATGAACGTTTTTCATTTTCGATTCCTCCATTATAATACTTCGGGAGCGAGAGAAAGGATTTTAAGGTAGTCCTTTTCACGGAGCTCTCTTGCTACGGGTCCAAATATACGTGTGCCTCTGGGCGTGTTGTCGTCCTTTATGATAACGGCTGCGTTTTCGTCAAATTTGAGGTAAGAACCGTCTGCGCGGTGAACGCCTTTTACGGAACGAACTATAACCGCTTTGACAACCTCGCCTTTTTTGACAGTACCGCCGGGCGCCGCTTTCTTGACGCAGGCAACAACTACATCTCCGATATTGGCATATCTTCTGCCGCTACCGCCGAGCACGCGAATACACATAAGTTCTTTTGCGCCGGTATTATCGGCGACTTTCATAAGTGATTGCTGTTGTATCACTGTGCTTTCCTCCTATTTTTTCACACCGAGCGGTCTTATTCTTCCTTGCCGCCCGTAATGAAATCATTTTGCTTTTTCGATAATCTCAACAAGACGCCATCTCTTATCCTTGGAAAGAGGTCTTGTTTCCATTATGCTGACTCTGTCGCCCACGGCGCACTCGTTGTTTTCATCATGCGCCTTCAATTTTGTGGTTCTTTTAAGGACCTTGCCGTACTTGGGATGCTTTACGTTATCCTGGATGGCAACGACTATTGTCTTGTCCATCTTATCGGATACAACCGTTCCGACTCTGGTTTTTCTCAAATTTCTTGTAGCTTCCATGACTTTTCTCCTCTCTTACAGCTTATTCAGCGTTCTTCTCACGAAGAACAGTCATAACTCTTGCGATATCGTGCTTTACATCGTTTATCTTGTGCGGATTGTCGAGCTGATTTATCGCATTCTGGAAGCGAAGATTAAAAAGTTCGCCTTTGAGTTCTTTGAGCTTAGAGGTGAGTTCAGCGGAAGTCATGTTTCTGAGTTCGTTAGCTTTCACTGTATTAGTCCTCCTCTGCATCTTTTTTCAGGAATTTACATTTGATAGGAAGCTTGTTTGCAGCAAGACGCATAGCTTCTTTTGCTACTTCTTCTGCAACGCCGCCCATTTCAAACATAACCCTGCCCGGCTTTACAACAGCTACCCAGTATTCGGGAGAACCTTTACCGGAACCCATTCGGGTCTCAGCAGGTTTTTCTGTTATAGGCTTATCGGGGAAAATCTTTATCCAGACCTGACCGCCACGTTTGATGTAACGCGTCATAGCGATACGGGCAGCCTCTATCTGGTTGCTTGTGATCCATGCGGGTTCTGTTGCTACAAGACCGTATTCACCGTAAGTAACAGTGTTACCTCTGTAAGCCTTACCCGTAAGTCTGCCGCGGTGAACGCGACGATATTTGACTCTTTTAGGCATTAACATATTATTTTCTGCCTCCTTCTTCTCTGGAACGTCTCTGACCCTGAGAAGGATTTCTGCGACGGTCGCCGCGGTGATCGTTTCTTCTCTGTTCACGAGGCTTTTCAACCGGAGCGGCAGCGCCCAACTTCTTGTCGGCGAGAACTTCGCCCTTGTAGATCCATGTCTTTACACCGATCTTACCGTAAGTTGTGTTTGCTTCCGCAAAACCGTAATCGATATCGGCACGAAGAGTTTGAAGCGGAATTGTGCCTTCATGATAATGTTCCGTTCTTGCGATTTCCGCACCGCCGAGACGGCCGGAAAGAGTTATCTTGATTCCCTTTGCTCCGAGACGCATCGTTCTGCCGATAGCCTGTTTCATGGCACGGCGGAATGCGATTCTCTTTTCGAGCTGTGTTGCAACGCTTTCAGCTACGAGCTGAGCGTCCATATCGGGGCTCTTAACCTCTGCTACGTTGACCGCAACAGCTTTGCCCGTCATCTTTTCGAGTTTTACACGAAGCTTTTCGATTTCAACGCCGCCGCGTCCGATTACCATACCGGGTTTCGCACAGTGGATGAGGACTTTAACGCCCGCATTGTTGCGCTCTATCTCGATTTTCGGAACGCCTGCAAGTTTGAGGTTTTCTTTGAGATATTTTCTTATTTTATAGTCGGAAACGAGAGTGTCGCCGAAAGTTTCGTCTTTTTCAAACCATCTCGAATCCCAGTCTTTGATAACACCGACACGAAGACCGTGCGGATTAACTTTCTGTCCCATTCTTATTAACCTCCTTCTTTAAGCTTCTTTTTCTTTAAGAACGAGCGTGACATGGCTTGTTCTTTTAAGAATTCTGTCTGCGCTTCCCTTTGCACGGGGCATGATTCTTTTGAGAGTCGGGCCGGGGCATACGAAGCATTCGCTTACATAAAGTTTGGAAGTGTCCATGTTGAAATTGTGTTCAGCATTTGCAACGGCACTCTTCAAAAGCTTTATGAGATATTCACTCGCAGATTTAGGAGTGTTTTTGAGAATTGACATTGCTGTTCCCGCATCCTTACCTCTTATGAGGTCAAGCACTATCTGTACTTTGCGCGGGGATATTCTGGCATATTTAAGATATGCTCTGGATTCCATTTATAAATTGCCTCCCTTCGCTTTGGTGCGAGAATTATTTACCGCTGTTGGATGTTTTTGTTCCTGCGTGACCTTTGAATGTTCTTGTAGGAGCAAACTCACCGAGTTTGTGTCCGACCATTTCTTCCGTCACATAAACCGGAACGTGTTTTCTGCCGTCGTGAACCGCTATCGTATGTCCCACGAATTCGGGGAATATAACGGAAGCACGCGACCAAGTTTTAACTACCTTTTTTTCGCCCTTTTCGTTCATAGCTTCAACTCTTTCGAAAAGTTTAGCTTCGACAAAAGGTCCTTTTTTAAGGCTTCTGCTCATTTTCCATGCCTCCTTCTATTATTTACCGTTTCTGTGTCTTACGATGAACTTCTCGGTTCTCGCCTTCTTGTTTCTCGTCTTATAACCGAGCGCCGGTTTACCCCAAGGTGTTACAGGGCCGGGACGACCGATAGGAGCGCGTCCTTCACCACCACCGTGAGGGTGATCGCACGGGTTCATGACAGAACCGCGGACAGTAGGACGGATGCCGCGATGGCGAGTCTTACCTGCTTTACCGACCTTAACGTTTTCGTGGTCGATATTGGAAACCTGACCTACCGTAGCATGGCAGTCAAGACGAACGATTCTGACTTCACCGGAAGGAAGTCTTACCTGAGCCATTCCGTTTTCCTTAGCCATGAGCTGTGCGGCAGAACCTGCGCTTCTTACAAGCTGAGCGCCCTTACCGGGATAAAGCTCGATGTTGTAGATGAAAGTACCTACGGGGATATTGGAAATAGGAAGTGTGTTACCGGGTTTAATATCGGCGTTCGGTCCGGAGTAGATCGTGTCGTTGTCTGTAAGACCGACAGGAGCTATAATGTACTTCTTTGCGCCTTCTTCATTCTGAACAAGTGCAATGTAAGCTGTACGGTTAGGATCGTATTCAACGCCGATGACCTTCTCGGAGCCCTCATGGAACTCACGTATAAAGTCGATCTTTCTGTATTTCTGTTTGTTGCCGCCTCCGCGATGACGAACAGTTATTTTGCCGTAACTGTTTCTGCCGGCATTTTTCTTTTTGATTTCAATAAGGCTCTTTTCGGGAGTGAACTTAGTGATCTCAGCGAAATCCGGAACGGACATATTACGTCTGGCGGGAGTCGTAGGTTTATACTTTATAGTAGCCATTATTCGTACTCCTCCTCATTAAATCATACCATCGAAGAATTCGATGGACTTGGATCCGGCTTTGAGAGTGACAACAGCCTTTTTCCAAGACTTTGTGTAACCGGAATGTACGCCGAGTGTTTTCGGCTTTCTCTTCATGGAGATCGTGTTCACATCAGCGACCTTTACGCCGAAAACCTCTTCAACCGCAGAAGCGATCTCGGATTTTGTAGCGTCGGGAAGAACCTCAAAGGTGTATCTGAGTTTCTTCGTTGCTTCAAGGCTTGCCTCAGTGATGATCGGTCTGAGAATTATATCGTGTGCAAACTTCATCACGCATACACCTCCGTAATTTTTTGAGTAGCGGCTTTCTCTATAACCACTTTATCGCAGTTGAGAATGTCGTACACATTAAGGGTGTTGGTGTAAGCTGTTTTTACTCCCGGAATGTTGCGGAAGCTGCTTACGACCTTGTCGTTCTTTTCGGAAAGAACAACGAGAGCTTTCTTGTCGGCACCGACAGCTTTGAGCATACCTGCCATAACTTTTGTCTTGTATTCAGACGCTGTTATGGAATCGATAACTACAAACTCATTGTCGGCAACCTTACCGGAAAGCGCTCCGAGGAGAGCGAGTTTCTTGACCTTCTTGTTGAGGTCTGTGCGATAGCTTCTGGGTTTCGGTCCGAGAGCAACGCCACCGTGTGTCCATTGAGGAGAACGTGTGGAACCCTGTCTTGCGCGGCCTGTGCCCTTCTGGCGCCACGGTTTTTTACCGCCGCCGGAAACTTCGCTTCTTGTAAGTGTTGACTGTGTACCCTGTCTCTGATTAAGAAGGTACGCTCTGACTGCGGCGTGAAGAACAGCGGAGTTGACTTCAACGGCGAATACCGCATCGGAAAGATCTACCGTGCCGACTTCCTTGCCCGCCATATCAAAAACTTTTACATTAGGCATTGTCTATTCCTCCTTCTCAGTCTTTAACAGTGTTTCTGATGAACACTATACCGCCCTTGGCACCGGGAACGGCACCTTTAACGGCAATAAGATTTTTCTCTTTATCAACGCGAACTACATCGAGGTTGAGAACCGTAGATGTTTCGTTACCGTACTGTCCTGCCATCTTCTTGTTTTTGAAGATTCTGGACGGTGTGGAGTTTGCGCCCATAGAACCGGGCTGACGGTGAATAGGACCTGTACCGTGTGTCATTCTGAGAATGTGGTTGTTCCATCTCTTTACCGTACCTGTGTATCCGCGTCCTTTTGTAATACCGGTAACATCAACTCTGTCTCCGGCTACAAATGTATCGGCGGAAACTATGTCTCCGACGTTCATGTTATCGGCATCGTCGAGTCTGAACTCTTTGAGGTGTTTCTTCACAGCGACGCCGTTCTTTGCGAAGTGACCTTTTTCAGCTTTGTTAAGCTTTCTGTCGGCAACATCTTCAAATCCGAGCTGAACGCTGCTGTAACCGTCGTTTTCAACAGTTTTCTTCTGAGCAACAACGCACGGACCTGCTTCGATTACCGTTACCGGGATGACATTTCCGATTTCGTCGAAAATCTGTGTCATGCCGATCTTTTTGCCTATAATACCTTTTTTCATGGTTTTTCCTCCTGTATTAGTTATTGGTTGACCATCATAGAGCGGGTCAACTTGACCAACCGCCGCGTATATATATTAAGGTAGGCAACCCTAAAAACGCGGTTGCGAAATTCAAAATGCGGGTTTACAGTTTGATTTCGACTTCAACTCCGGCCGGAAGTTCAAGACTTGTGAGCGCTTCAATCGTCTTCTGGGACGGTTTGATAACGTCGATGAGTCTCTTGTGAGTTCTCATTTCAAACTGTTCGCGGCTGTCTTTGTACTTATGAACCGCACGAAGAATCGTAATGACTTCTCTGTCTGTGGGAAGCGGAATGGGACCGGATACGGTCGCGCCGTTTCTCTTGGCAGCGTCTACGAATTTTTCCGCAGCAGCATCGATAAGTGCACTGTCATAGCTTTTCAGTTTGATTCTGATTTTTTCACTTGTTGCCACTTGATTTTGCCTCCTTGAAATATTTTGTTGCGGCGACCGAAGAGCTTTCGCATACACTCTGCCGGGCGTTTCCGCCACAGCCATATTAAAAACCGGAAGAATCTCCGGTGTGATACGCACGCCTCTTTTACCGGATTGACACCGCATGCGGTGCAATATCCAGAGACAGTGCAGAATGTTTTTCGAAAGAAATCGCCCGAATTTTATCGGACATACTCGGCGGAAATTACCTGTTGTTCACAGCAACCTCCCGCGTCATCGCACATCAAGCGTATTTATTCTACTATATTGAGGAAATATTTGCAATAGTTTTTTTAATTTCTCATGTAGAATTTTATAAAATTTTTGCCAATTTTTCAGTCAATAATGCACAAAAATCAATTTTTTCGGTTAAAAATCGCATTTTCGTATATTTTATTTTAATATATATGATATAATAATCCCACAAACGTTGCGTTTGTGTTTTTCTTTTTAAAAAAACTAACGCAAAGCAACAAAAGGATATAGATTTTCTTATAATTTATGATATAATAGTTTTTATTGGGCAGCGGATTTCAGAAAATCCCGCCGAAATATTCAAATATAAAAACATATTCGGATATCGCATTTACAAACAACATATCATTTTATAAAATAAATCCGAACAAGGAGGTCCAAAATCATATGTCAAAGCAATTTACTTATTCCCCCAAGGGTGTATGTTCCAGAAAAATCTCTTTCGAATTGGACGACGGAAAAGTAAAAAACGTTCATTTTGACGGAGGTTGCAACGGAAACACAAAGGGCATCGCCGCTCTCGCCGAAGGAATGTCGGCAGAGGAGCTGATATCGCGTCTTCGCGGGACTGACTGCCGCGGCAGAGGAACTTCCTGCCCCGATCAGTTTGCGCTCGCGCTCGAACAGGCATTGAACGAAGACAAATAAAAGTGCGCTTCGGCGCATATCCGTCCTTAGCTCAACCGGATAGAGTATCAGATTCCGATTCTGACGGTTGCGGGTTCGAACCCCGCAGGGCGGACCAGCCAGAAAGCCTTATCACGCAATTCGCGTACGGGGCTTTCTTTTTTTAGTTTAAACGCCGCATTCAAGAAACTTCTTCCCCTCTGCTTTCCGATACAAAAACGACAGGCTTTATTATTAAGCCCGCCGTTTTTTCTTTTGTCATATTTCCTCACACTATTTTTTCGGTCGCAAAATAATGAAGTTCAATCTTCCAGCATGATTTCTTTTACCGAAATCTTATTTGCCCTGTATAAGTAGATCATAAACACCGCAAAATAAGATACCGAAAACAACAACAGCGTTATAAAGAAAACAGGTATATTAAAATTATATTCGGGAACTTCTCCGACATTTTTGAATATCAGATTTATCATAAGCGACAAAAGACCGTATTGATATACAGTGCCGAGCGCAAATCCCAGACCGACAAAAGGAATATATCCGGAAAATATTGCGGTAAAACGTTCCCTTCCGGAAAATCCCATCGCTTTCATAACGGCGATATTTTTCGCGTTGCCTTTTACAAGCGATGTCATAGCCATAAACATCGAAACCGCGGCAAGCACAAGTCCGATAACAAGGATCATCATGCCCATAGTTCCGGTCACAAGATCTTCCATAGACATTCCCATTTGTACCATCGCCGAAAAGCAAAAGCATGAAAAAGCAACAAAAAACACAAGCATCTTTTTGCTTTTTAAAGTACTGAGGCTCATTTCCTTTAAAAATTCTCTGTCTTTAAGTTTGCCGGTCGATTTTATTTTCCTGACTTTTATGTATTCCCCTTTCACAAGTTCCAGAGCAGGTCTACGCAAGAAAACAGCCGTATATAAAAATGATATCAAAGTAAAAACTATCGTCGGAACAAATACAAGACAGATAAGCAATCCGATATGAAATGATGCGGTGATAACGGGAAGACCGTCTATCGTTAAACTTTCGTAAATATACGGCATACATATCCAACCGAATATAAATCCAAGCCCGCATCCGACAAAAACGCTGAATCCGAAAATGATAAAGCTTTTCGCTATTTTAAAATTCGAATATCCCATAGCCTTGAAAGTGCCTATCGTTTTATGATGATCATCTATATAAAGTTTGATATAGAAAAACAACATTATTATTGCGATAACGCTTAAAAATCCGCCGGTAATGCCGCATGTCATCTTTGCCGTAGCAAGCTGCGCTGTATAAAGAGGCATGAGTTCCGCACTCACTTCATCTTTTAACGGCAATATATCGATATAATAGTTTAAAAAGAAAGTGCAAACAAAAACCGCACAAAAGCAGACTATCGAAATACCGATAAATTTCAGACCGTCTTTAAACGAAACCATCATACTTACCACCCTATCTCGAAAGCGGATCTTTGTTTTGTGTTTCTGAAAGTCTCTACAATTTTTCCGCTGTTCATCTTCACCACAGTCTCCGCCATTTGGGCGATGTTCTGGTTGTGAGTTACCATAACCATAGTAAAACCGAGTTTTTCTTTTTCTTGCATAATACAGTTCAAGACCTCTCTTCCGGTCTTTTCGTCAAGTGCGCCCGTCGGCTCATCCAAAAACAGAATCTTGGGATTTTTTGAAAGAGCCCTTGCTATGCAGACGCGCTGTTGTTCTCCTCCCGAAAGTTCCGACGGCATAGCCTTCATTTTATCATCAAGTCCGAGAGAAGCAATTATTTTTTTATAATCTTTATTTCCGGACAACCCCGCGCCCATTTTCACATTGTTTTCGACATTCAAATGAGGCAGTAAATAATATTGCTGAAAAACAAAGCCGATGTTTTCCCTTCTGAATTTCGTAAGTTCGGATTCGTTTTTCACGGAAAGATTTTCACCGTTTACAAATACATTTCCTCTATCCGCCTTTTCAAGACCAGATAAAACATTCATCAGAGTGGATTTTCCAGAACCGGACGCGCCGAGAATGATTGCAAATTCTCCGTCGGCAATTTCAAGAGATATATCTTTCAGCACCTCTGTTCTTCCCATGTTATATGATTTTATTATATTTTCCGCTTTAATCATTTTTAACTCCGTTCAAAATCAGACTTTTACATACAGTAGTAAGCATATTTGAAATCTCTTCATCGCTGAATCTGCACATTTTATTCACTATCAGCACGGCGATACCGTGTGTGTATATCCACATATGAAGATAAAGCTGTTTTGCAAAATCTTCGCTGACCTTATAACTTTGAGTTATCGAGTCCAAAATCTTCCTATAACTGCCCTCAATAAGTCCCAAAACATCATTCAAGGCAGGAACATCATCTTTTTCCTGCATAAAAAGAATCTGGAACAGCTTCGGGTGTTCTTTTGCAAAACGGATATAAGACATACCTACGCCTTTAAAAGCGGGAATTTGCAAGAGTCCCTCCTCAACATAGTTCTGATATAATTCATTTGCAAAATCATTTACACCATTAAGTACGTCTTCCATATTTTTAAATGTTGTAAAGATAGGTCTTGCGGAAGTGCCGAGCGCCTCTCCGAGCGACCTCGCAGTCAAAAACATTATACCTTTGTCTTCAATAATATTTACGGCAGCGCTTATGACCTCATCTTTACTGAATTTAGCTTTTGGCGGCATATGGTCCTCCTTATTAAAACATTTGTTTTGCAACACGCGTTTTAATATTATCATGTACGATAGGCTTTGTCAATACAGATTATCACGCGAAAATAAAATCTCGCTCCCGTTTCTTTATAAATAATGCAATATAAGAAAACAAACACGCTTGAAAAATTCTTTCAATCATAATATAATTAGGAAAAAGAATAAAGAAAGGTCATGCTAATATGGAATTTCAAAACGTTATAGAATCAAGACGCAGCATAAGGAAATATAAAGATAAAAAAGTGGAAAAAGAAAAGATAGAGGCAATGTTACGCGCCGCATCTTTCGCACCGTCGTGGAAAAATTCTCAAACGGCAAGATATTATGTAGTAAGCGGCGGAAAGACTCTCGAAGAAGTGCGCGCTTCTCTTCCCGATTTTAACAAAAAGAATACAAGCGGCGCGCCCGTTCTCATCGTAACGACAATAGTAAAAAACATCTCAGGCTTCAATAATGACAAAACGCCGTCAAACGAGCTTGGCAACGGCTGGGGATATTACGATTGCGGACTTAACAACATGCTCCTCGTTCTGAAAGCGGAAGAACTCGGACTTGCTACGCTTATCATGGGGCTACGTGACGAAGAAAAAATCCGCAAAACCTTAAATATCCCCGCAGAAGAAAATGTAGTAAGCGTTATTGCGGTAGGATATGCCGATATCTCTCCCGATATGCCGAAAAGAAAAGATATAAGCGAAACCGCAAAATTTTTCGAAGAATAAACTCAACGGCGCAAATCCGGATCAAAGGCTCTTACTATTTTTATTAAAAGTTTCATATTTTTAAAGAGGTTTTTGAAAAAGACATAAAAGCAGGAGAGCGCAACGATAGTTCAAAACTGTATTTTCGTTCAATTCATTAAAAAAACGGGAGCAAGCTCCCGTTTCTTATTTTAATACATTTCTTACAAATATTTTTTTATCTCGGCGCCGATAGCGTCAGCCATGTAGCGGTATCCCATATCATTCGGGTGACATCCGTCGATAGTGCAGTCGTCACGCACTCTTTCGGGATATATTTCAGAACCGTCAACAAAAGATATATTTTTGTCTCCGTTTTTAAGCGCGCGCTCGTAATCCGCAATTATTATCTGACGGCGGCGTTCATTTGCCGCAACGCCCGAATTAAGCATCTTGTTATCAAAATAATAATCGGGCTTCGATACCATTATAACCGGCGTATCCGGCTGATTTTTTCTGAATATCTCATAGCCGAGATAATGTGTTCTTTCAAGATAATCCGGATCGGGAGCGTTGTGATCATAATCATAAACAAATACGCTCATGGGAAGAGACGATATATATTCCATTATAACGGGTTCCGCTTTCGCATTTCCCGCAACCCCCAGGTTTATAAAGTCTGTATCAAGGTCGCGCGAGATAACGGAAGTATATATGGAGCTCGGTCTTGAAGCGCCTATGCCCTGCACTATGGAAGAGCCGTAGAAAACAACGTTTTCCTTATATTTATATCCTTCGGAAGCTTCAAGCGTACATCCTTCTCTTAAACCTATGTAAACGGAATCAAAATGCGTATCTATCGGAAAATTTACAAATACATCGTGCATTTCGCCGTCAAAACGCAGTCTGCTTTCGACATAGTTTTTCCCTGCTCCCTGTGACGGACCGAAAACGCCTTTAAATAAAAATTTTCCGTTTTCTTTAAAATGAATATCAAATCCCGTCAAAGCAAGTTCCGACATCGTTACCGCGGTATTGTGAAAATCAATATCCCCATGAACGACAATAAAATCCGAATCGGTGCGAAAACTTACGCGTCCGCCCGCCGAACAGCAGGCGAGCCTCGAAACACCTTCGCTTGTAGCGTCCGCAACTTCTTTCGGGACGCGGCGGAACGGTTCGCAAAATCCGTGAAGCTTAAACGGCTCTTTTGTAATATCAAGATATACGGGAGATGACATCGTGGTATCCGATAAAACCTTCCCGAGCTCTCTTGTAACTTTCATAAAACAATATCCTTTCATAAATAAAAAATTATTTATTCATAATAGCAGAAATATCTTCGTACATGATATCACGTTTTTCTCTTCAAGACAATATGTTTAATACAAAAACAAACACAAAAAAGCATGAAAATACGCTCATATTCAAAAAAATCTTCGAAAAGCATTGACAAAATATCATCCCGATGATATACTGTGTAAAGTATTTTGCTTTACAGCATATTGTGAGGTATAAAATGTTTGAAAAGAATCTGCGCATAGTCGTTTTATTCGATATATACGGCGCGCTTCTTTCCGATGAACAGCGCAATATGTTCGATTTATACTACAACGAAGATCTTTCGCTTGCGGAAATAGCGGAAAACACCGGAATATCGAGACAGGGCGTCAGATATACAATAAAACACGCAGAGGAAGCGCTCTTCTCTTTTGAAGAGAAATTAAAGCTTTCAAAGCTTTTTGAAAACCTGTCAGAGGCTTCCGAAATTGTGGAAAAGTTAAAAAACAAACACATTGATGAAAGCACCGAATTTGATCGTATTCTTGCCGCTCTGTCGTGGCGGGAAACGCAATAAAGGAGTAAAATGTTTCAAAATCTTCAAGAAAAACTCTCCGAAGCTTTCAAGAAATTCAGAAATAAAGGAAAGCTCACGGAAAAAGACGTACGTGAGGGTATGCGCGCAGTAAAGCTCGCCCTTCTCGAAGCGGACGTAAATTTCAAAGTAGTCCGCAGCTTTATAAATACAGTCACAGAGCGCGCAGTGGGAACAGAGGTCCTCGAATCTCTCGTCCCGGCACAGCAAGTCATAAAAATAGTAAATGAAGAGCTCACAGCTCTCATGGGCAGCACAGTCTCCAAAATACAGATCGCTCCGAAGCCTCCCACGATAATAATGATGGTCGGTCTTCAAGGTGCGGGAAAGACAACTCACACGGCAAAGCTCGCTTCCCTTTTCAAAAAAGACGGAAAGCACCCAATGCTCGCCGCGTGCGATATATACCGTCCTGCCGCAATAAAGCAGTTGCAGGTCGTAGGTGAGGCTGTCGGCGTTCCGGTTTATGCGGAAGAAAACAACAAAAATGCGGTAAAGATCGCAGAGCACGCACTCAAAGAATGCCAAAGACAGGGTTGCGATATGCTCTTTATAGATACGGCAGGCAGACTTCATGTAGATGAAGATATGATGAAAGAGCTCGTTGATATAAAGGACACGCTCTCTCCGTCGGAAATACTCCTCGTCGTCGATGCAATGACGGGACAGGATGCCGTAAACGTCGCCGAAACATTCAATTCCATGCTCGACATAACAGGTGTTGTAATGACGAAAATGGACGGCGATACAAGGGGCGGCGCGGCGCTTTCCGTTAAATATATCACGGGAAAGCCGATAAAATATATCGGTACAGGCGAAAAACTCGACGCCATCGAGCCGTTCTATCCCGACAGAATGGCATCGAGAATCCTCGGAATGGGCGATATGCTCTCCCTTATCGAAAAAGCTCAGCAAACTTTTGATGAAAAAAAAGCGGCGGAACTCGAAGAAAAGCTCCGCAAATCGAAGTTCACCCTTACAGATTATCTCGACCAGTTCGCACAGCTGAAAAACATGGGGTCGCTTGAATCTTTGATGGGCATGATCCCCGGAATGAAACCGTCAGCCGTCAAAGACGCAAAAATAGACGAACGCGCTATCGACCGTATGCAGGCAATAATACTGTCGATGACACCCCAGGAAAGAGAAAAACCGGAAATAATCAACTCTTCCCGCAAAAAGCGCATAGCAACAGGCGCAGGCACAACAGTCGAAGAAGTAAACAGGCTCTTAAAGCAGTTTGAACAAACAAACAAGCTTATGAAACAGATGTCGAACGGAAAACGTTTCGGGAAATTCGGCAAAATGCCCTTTATGGGTTAAAAAAGTATAATTATTCAATGACCAAAGTTATTGAAAATTTATAAATTAAAAAAACATATATATTTTTTCGGAGGAATAAAAATGGCAGTTAAAATCAGACTCACAAGATTAGGTTCTAAAAAAGCTCCTTTCTATCGTATCGTTGTTGCGGATTCACGTTTCCCTCGCAACGGTAGATTTATAGAAGAGCTCGGACATTACAATCCCCTTACAAATCCCATCGAACTTGCTATCGACGCTGAAAAAGCAAAAACTTGGCTCAAAAACGGAGCTCAGCCCACTGATACGGTAAAAGCGCTTCTTAAAAAGGCCGGCGTAACCGAATAATTTTCGGGGTAAAAGCAAGAATGACAAATTTAAAAGATACTCTTGCGAATATCGTAAGTGCGATAGTTGACAAACCGGAAGATATTGTCATCGTTGAAAAAGACGACGGCAATCATGTCAAACTCGATCTTTCGGTTTCTCCTTCCGATATGGGTAAAATAATCGGCAAGCGCGGAAAAATAGCTCGCGCTATTCGTCAGATAATGAAAACAGCCGCCGGAAATTGCGGCAAAAAGATCACTATCGATATAAAAGACGAAATCGAAGACGCTGAATAATACAAAAACGCCCTCTTGGGGCGTTTTTGTTTTGTCGTAATAATGTGTTGGAACTGCCGTTCCAAACCTTGCTTTAAGGGTCTTTTGAAAAAGCCCCTTAAAAATCCTCAAAACTTTCGCTCAAAAAACAGCACTTTATTTTGGTGAAGCTTTTGAGTTTCCAAAGGACTTTTCTCGAAAAGTCCTTTGTGTCCGGGTTTGGGGCAGACGCCCCAACTGATAATACACACAAAAAAGCACGGCAATGCCGTGCTTTTATTTTTTACCACAGATTTTTCGGATACTCCCCATTTGCCTTTATCTCACGTATAAATTCGCGGAAAGGTTCGGCGTCCGCCATGTACGTCACACCCTTCCAAACGGAATTCGTAGGTATGACCTTAACATCGCATTTATTTCTGTCTATAAGTGTCTTTATGGTGTTGGGAATAAGAAGTTCGCATTTTGAAAGATCGTTCTTGTTTTCTTCAAGAAATTCTTCAAAACAGGGGCGAAGAAGCTCCATCACCGACGGAGTAAATCCGAAGCAGTTCATCGAAACCACACAGTCCGGTGCAATTTCAGAAATTCTTCCGTCTTCGTAAGTGTTTATGACTCTTCCGTCGGAAAGCTTCTCTATTTTTTTGTTCTCCTCTATAAAATCAAGCATACCGTTATTTCCTACGCGGCATATTCCGCGGGAAACCGTTCCGTTTTCGCTCAGCGTATTGTGAAGTCTGTAACCGATCATACAAAAATGAGCTATATCGGTATCTTTCGTTTCAGAGAGAAAATCGCGCAGTTTTTTAAGGGTGTCATATCCGTAAAAATCATCCGCATTGAGAATGCCGAAATTCTCATCCATCTTTCCAAGCGAAAGTATGGCATGAGTCGTTCCCCACGGTTTTATGCGTGACGCGGGAATATTGTATCCGCTGTATTCCGTAAGCTCCTGCTTCTGAAAAGCGTAAGATACTTCTATACCGCTCTTTCTGACTCTGCTCCCTATGGTCTGCTCGAAAAGTTCGAGGTTTTCTTCTTTTATTATAAAGATAACTTTGTCAAATCCGGCTTTTACAGCGTCATAAACCGTAAAATCTATAATAAATTCCCCGTCATCGGTAAGGGGCGTAAGCTGTTTCAGTCCGCCAAAGCGGCTGCCCATGCCGGCTGCCATAATAACAAGCGTCATAATAACTTTCTCCTTGAATAAATTTAAAAATTCGCTTCTGTAAAGATTTATATTTTATGTACTCTATAATCCAAAGCAAAGTAATACGAAATATATATTTAAATTATTTATTTTTCCCCCTATAATCTGTTTTCGCTTATTTAGTTTACCATATAAAGCAGAAAAATACAACCCTTGTTTTCAAACGCCCGCTTCCGTAAATCTTTTTCATACTTTTTATATTCATGAATATAAATAAACTATAAATCCGACTCGGAGGGAATACAAATGAAACGCGCATTTTCGCTTTTTACGGTAATATGCTTTATATTTCTTTTTTCATCATGTAAAAAAGAGGTAAATATGGAATATCTTACGGAATATCAAAGAAATAACTTTTCAGCCGAAATTATTATAGAGCAAGGAAAAGAAAAATATTCCGCAGAGATAGAAAATTCGGGCGGAACGCTGTATCTTCGTTTTACGGAGCCTTCCGAGCTATCCCCTTTCGTATTTAAAAGCTCCGACGGCACATTGAGTCTTTCCGTCCACGGAACCGAAATTCCCTTTACGGAAAATTCTTTGAAATTTATCTCCGTGCTCCCTGTCGTTGACATTTTTTCTGTTCCGGTATCGGGCATATGGAAAATCTCCGAAGAAAACATAAGCGGTGTGGAGCTTTATGTATGCCGTAACGACGGAGTATGTCTTTACATAGACAAAAATTCCCGTCTCCCTATAAAAGCTTTGAATGACAGCACAACTGTAAACATCATATCGTTTAAAAGGATATCCGAATAACATAAAAAACAAAGGCGCAAAGTCTATGGCTTTGCGCCTTTATTTATGCTTTTGCAAAACCGTCGGCGAATCTGTAAAGCTCGTTATCTATTATTTTGTGACCTTTTTCCGTCGGATGTATTCCGTCAGCACAAATAAGAGAGGAATATTCATGGCTTATTATAAACGCCGTGCGTAAATCTATGATCGCAAGCTCTCTTTGCCTTGCAATGCGTTCGCATATTCTCGAATAATGCTCCTGCCAACGGTATATAAGCGAAGGCTCTCCGAGCCAAGACACTATATTCTCGCGCGAAAGTCCGTTTCGGCAGACCCAGGAAAGAAATTTTTCCGAATCTATCGGCGGAGGCAGAATTATTACCGGCACGCTGCCGCACGATATAACATAATCGAGTAGCTCATTATACGTTTTTTCAAACTTTTCGGGAGAAATAACGGGAAAATGCTCTTTATCGGGATGTTCGGAAACATCTTTCCAATCGAAATTGCAATCGTTTCCGCCGTATTCGAGAAGAACTATATCGGGGTGATTTTCTTCCCTTATCGTCTTTTTTATCTGTTCGAATCCGCGCTCCACCGTAAAGCCGAACCTCGCATTGTTTTCTATCGCGATATGAAATCTCTCTTCTATCGCGTCAAAACGTCCCTTATGCGTAACGTACCGCCCCGTGTTTTCATCGAGCAAAACGCCCTTCATAACAGAATCTCCGAAAGCGATAACATTGGATTTATCCGCTTTGTCGAGGGCAAGCAATTTTCTCTTTATTTTTTCAAAATCGATATTTAATCGCCCGTGTCTCGCTCCTATAAGCATATTATCCATATCATATCTCCTTTCGGTTTGACTTTTCGTAGATTTAAAATCATTTTATCTGGTTTCCAAAACCATTATATTCTATATTATAAATTATGTCAAGCATTTTTAAAAAAAGAATATATAATTTTTATTGCTTTATTTTAAAAAATATGTTAATATAATGAAAAGAAGCGAATTACGGCAAAAATAAATACGGTTTTATATATTTTACCCGAAAGGAGAACATTTTATGGAAAAAGAAAAAAACTTTCTTTCAAAAATAAAGAGCTTCAAAGATTTTAATATGCCGCGCTGGGACGATCTTCCGGAAATAGATCTCTATATGGACCAGGTGATATCCGTAACGGACAAACTTTTAAGTTCCCTTTCAGTAGAAGATACTCCAATACTTACCCCGTCCATGATAAACAATTACGTAAAAAACAGAATAATTCCTCCCCCTGTAAAGAAAAAATACAGCAGAGAGCACCTTGCAAAGTTAATAATAATCTGCATAATGAAGCCGATAATGGAAATCTCCGCAATCGCGGACATAATGACACGGAACGAAGCCCTTTTCGGAACGGCACAAATGCTCGATAAATTTTCCTCGATGTTTGAAAAAAATATCGCCTCCCGCGCGCGTTCCTCAGAGCTCGCGATGGAAAGCACGGAAAAAACGGAGGAAATGCTCTGCGCAATAGCGATAGAAAACGCAGTAAAAGCGGGAGCCGAAAAAGTAATAGCCGAACACGCGTATGCCGAAATAAGGAAAATAGAAAAAACAACAGAAGAGATCGTAAAGAACGAGGAAAAGCCAAAAGAAAAAGCCAGAGAAAAAACTCCGGCAAAAGCGGAGGAAAAGGCAAAAGACAAACAGAAAAACAAGCCCGACGCAGTCCCCGAAGAAACAGAACAATAAAAAGCAAAAACCGGCAGATATTCTCTGCCGGTTTTTTATAATGCATTTATAAAAAACTCCTTGAAAAGCATCAAAAATTTTTCGAAAAAGTAATAAAAAGAGCAAAACATAAATAAATATTACCATGACAATTCTCTTGGAGGTTTATTTTATGTTTATTGCAACTTGCCGTTCAAACACAATAAAATTTATATGTATCACCCTTCTCTCTGTTCTTGTTGTTGCCGCACTTGTGATTTTTGTGCCTTCTTACGACAGCGCCGCAGTTTCAAGCGGTATAAAATATGAAAAAGTCTATTCCAACAGCGACAGACTGGATTTCATTTCTCAGTTCGGCTGGAATGTAAATCAAACGCCGATAGAGGAGGTAGAGGTGACGATCCCCTCGGAATTTGACACGGTATATACAGGATACAACGACATACAAAAAGAACAGGGACTAAATCTTGCAAAATACAAAGGTAAAGAAGTAGTAAGATATACATACAGTATAACAAATTATGAAAACTACGAAGGCGTGGTATATATAAATCTTCTCGTCTACCGCAATAAAATAATCGGCGGAGACGTATGCTCCGCCGACGCTTCGGGCTTTATTCACGGATTTGCAAAAGACAAAACAGACGCGTAATTATATTTTCGATAAAGAAAACACAATTACGCCTAAAACACGAATTTTCTCAAAAAATTATTTATCGGGATAATAACGACGGAATTCCGCACGGCGTTTTTTGACCCACTCAACAAACGCCATCAGCGTTTCGTCGGAGACCATTCTCAAATCATAATATGTAGCGAAGAATCCGACAAAAGAATCATCATGGTATCTCGCCATAAATTCTTTTGTTATAAATTCAAGGTAGTCCTGCTTTTTTACAAGCGGATAATAGTTGCGCATTTTTCCGTTTTTATCGGAATAAATAAACCCCTTATCGTTAAGACGATTGAGCATGGTTATAAGCGCAGGAACCTGCCATGATCGCTCATTTCCTATTTTCTGCATTATAAGTGTAGTCGTTACGGGAGCAGGATTATCCCATATAACTTTCATTATATCAAATTCGGTTTCCGATAATTTTTTCACATTTTCCTCCCGCATTAAGAACATTATTCAATTAAATTATACACAAGTCTAAAAATTAAGTCAAGCCCTTTATAGGCAGAAAATCACTATTTTCCACACCTTTCTTGAAAGAAAGGTGTGCCAAAGAACTTCCCACCGAACACATCAATTTATTTTGGCAAAAGCTTTTGAAGTTCCAAGAAACTTTTCCCGAAAAGTTTCTTTGGTCGGGGTTTGGGGCGACGCCCCAACATTAAATACACACGAAAAAACGCGGCAATGCCGCGTTTTTTAATTTTTGCGTGAAAAGTTGGAACTGCGTTCCAAACCTTGCTTCAAGGAACTTTTGAAAAAGTTCCTTGAAAATCCTCAAAACTTTCGTGCCGGCCACACCAATTTATTTTGGCGAAAGCTTTTGAGATTCCAAAGGACTTTTCACGAAAAGTCCTTT